>CAIUYS010000578.1 GCA_903903365.1 uncultured Methylococcaceae bacterium | reverse complement strand
TAGCCGAACTGGTTGCCGTATCAGCTTGATCGGCAAAGGCCGCTTCTTCATCCGCGCGTGCCATTAATTCTGCGGCACTGCCCGTATCAAAGGTACCGTCATCGTTTTCAATCTCGAATAGTTTGTCATTGGGAATATCAGGCAGGGAATCGCGTGCGGCAGTGATTTCTGGTGATTCATTTTTACTTGTATTATTATTATTTGAGTCTACACTATGTTTAGCCGATGGTTCCTGCCCAGTCTGTTGCAAAAATTCAGGCTGTGTATCTCCGGTGTGAGCCTCCAAACGCTTACCGGAAGACGCAGGAGCATCGACTCTCTTTTCTGATAAAGGATGATCATGACCGGGTTTATTGGGATCTTGTGCATGAATAGTTACTAAATGCCGGCCATCCCTGCCATTAAGCAAGTTATCCGCATAAACTATAGTTCTTCCATTAAGATTAACTCTCCATTCTCTGCCCTTTGATCCGTCTGGGCTTGCTTCCCTTGATGGATGAAAATCACGAATCACATTAGGAAATTCTAGTACATCTTCTTTTTCAACCTGTAATTCCTTTTGTTCTTTTGATTTTTTCCCGTGACGCCAAATAAACTTAGCAATACCCCATCCCGCACCTTTGACTTCTATATCACCAAAGCCTTTCCATCCTCCACGCGCAACGGCTACAGCCTCTATGTCATCAGGCTTTATCATAACTAGAGGATCATCTGCTTTACCTGTTGGATTCTTATTGACCTGATCATAAGCATCGCTTAATTGTGATACTTCATGATCAATTTGTTTTTGTAATAATTCTGTAGCTGGATTGCGTATAAACCCGTTATCCAATAAATGTTGCTGTTCAAACCGTGATATTTCTGCATGAGCCGCGCGGTGTTCATCATCCTTGGCCAGCAGTTCGTTTAACCTGTCCAGGCTGTCTCTGTGCGGCTGCGCATCTTCTGCGCGCACTTCCTCACCTAAAGCAGTCGCCGCCTCTTGGCTTTTTTTGCGTTGGTCGGCCAGCTTTCTTGCGGGGACGCGTCGACCTGTAGTTGACACGCGACCCGCGTTTTCAGCGTCTAATAGTGCTTGCTGTTCGGCGGCACGCTCTTGTCCTTGTTGAGCATAGTCGCCTTCTTCAATTTGTTTTAGCTTGTATTCCAGGTCGGCTTTTTGTTGCTCCAGCGGCTGACGTTCGCCACGACTCATGCGTTCACCGGCTAAAGCAATCAGCTCATCCGGTATTTCCGGCCGACGTGTGAGGTTAAGCGAACTGGTGACCGGCTCACCATTAGCCAAATCATGGACGGCGCTGTTCATGCCATCGACCAGGGCATTATTAGCCGCCGGATTAGTGGCGCTTAGGCCGTCCGGATGTTGGATGGCATTGGCTTCGTTGGCGGTGAGCAATGCATCTTTATGGGATGAGAGTATTTTAGGATGCCAAGCCCCAAACGCTGCAACAAAAGCGGCATTTAAAGCCAGCGATTGGGGATTTGACCAGTCATGTTGTTGGGCTTCTTCGGGATAACCGGAGTCTTCCAATACCTGTTGATTAGCGAGTTCACCGGCAGAACCGATAACGGTACCGATGCCTGCACCGGAAACAGCACCTTGCAGTCTGTTGGCAATGGGCAGTCCTTTACTGGCAAAACCGACAGGAACTGTCATAAAGGCTTTTGAAACCAATGCATCAACCGATCCCAGTTGCAGCGAGGTGCTCAGGTCTTTGCCCTTATCAAGCTCTTCAGTGACTCGCTTACCCCCTTGCATGGCACTAAAGGCCGCAGGGTTACCCATCGTTAATAAAACATCGGAAAACATACCGGCAAATTGATCCGCTATTTGCAGGGAAACATGAGTGGTTTTCGGGTCAGGCGTTAAGGCTTCAGATGTATGGATCAGGCTTTGGGTAACGTGCTTGTGCCACCAAGGATTATCAATTCCGTAATAAGTGCCGAGTGCGGTGGGGATAGCATCGGCAGCTATACCCAGATTGGCAACCGAGCGCGTTAGCAGTCTGGCCGGAGTCGTATAGGCCTGGGTTACTTTATCCAGATAAGTGTCATCATTACCCACGCCCAATGATTCCCCCAAGGTAGGCTCAAAATCGTCGGGCTTAAAGCTGGATTCGCTTAAATCTTGCGCAGTTTGATAGCGGGATTGTCTGGATTCACCGCCAAATAAATAACTCATGGGTTAGTCGCCTGCACGAGTGGAGCGGTCTTTTTATTGAGATTGACGACAATGGGTTTTATGTCGTTGCCATCGGTAAAGCCATAAACGCCGTCATCCAGCGGGATGATTTTGTAGTGCTCAATATCATGATAGAAGCCCTCCTTGGTATTGCGGTTCATTTGGTCATTGAATTGCGTCTCGATCCTGTCCTTGAAAATGTCTTCAGGCATACCATAAGGCGGGATGATCTTGTTGCCATAAAGCTCCAGCGCACCGCCTTTAGTTCCAGTCACCATTTGCAATGCAGTATCAAAGGTCGTGGTGTTAAATTCCTTATTAGTATCTCCACTTTCTGAAGACAATCCTGCATAAGCCGCGCGTACTGCTTGTAGTGTCGTATTAGCCGTGTCGGGCTTGCCGGCAAAAGCCCCATTAGTTGCCATATCAAAGGCTGATTTAAAATCGGTATCTTTGGGCATAAACAGATTGCCATTTCTTCCGTCTTCTGTTTTATCACCCTTGGTCGCATTAAGCAGGCGCTCACCTTTCAGTACAGTTTCAGCGGCCTTTTGACCATTAACCGGTAAATAGGCATTATTGCCGGAGAAATAATTGCTTTCAATTCCGTATAAAGAACCCGCCAAAGCTGTGACCGGTGAATCTTTACGCAATTGCTGCATGGTCATGTTGTAGGCCAAGGGGTCTGAATGCTTTTTAAGTGCGCTCATAAACGTGAGCGAGTCTTTTACAGACATAGATCCAAAAGTATCATCCAAGCCCTTGGCTTCGTCTTTCGACAAGATGGCCGGTGGCGTGCCGTACTTCTCGCTCATCTGGTCGCTGACGTTGGTACGCCCGGCTATTTCCTGCGCGGCTTGTACAGGATTGCCCCAATTAACCGGCTTGACCGGAAAGCCCAGTTGAGCTGCGGCAACGACCGGGTCTTTCATGCGCTCATTTTGAACATGAGTGGCAATCGATACCAGGTCATCATATTGCTTTTGTTCGCGGGTAAAGTTGGCGGTGTCAGTCGGTGTATCATGAAAAACAGGCAGACCTTTTGCAATCCTATCCTCAGCAAACTTGGTTGCTTTTTCGATAATCGTATCAGATGGAAACTCACCTTCTTTTAAATTGAGTATTTGGTTAACCTCGTCTTTGTTCAGAGTGGGAACAATAGACGGAATATCCATATTTTTGCCGTTAATAGTCACGCCAACACTGTATTCAGTCATGATGCCGCCATCAGGGCGCTTTAACTCCCCAAGATAGCCGGCTCCTTTACCCGTACCGTCTGGCCTTAAGCCATAACCACTATCAGCAGTAGGCATTGCCGCCGCTACCGTCTCGTTTAGTTTGGCAAGCGGCATGTCCTTAAGACTAAACGCGGTTGCTGCGTGCGCTTGGTTATCCAGATAGTTTTGATGCTTGGCTTCACCTTCAGCCTGTCCGAAGGCGCTGACAAAGCTTTCTTTCGGGATCATGTCGCCAGACTGTCCAGTATTGTAGGTTTGGGTGTACTGATTGCCGGTAACGTTGGTCAGTTCAGCAGCGGCAACACTGCGACTACGATCCAGCATACTTTCAGCGGAACGGTTGACGCGCAGTTTTTGTTCGGGAGAACCGTAGTCCAGCCAAGTACCAGTCTTGTTGGCTTCTGTTTTGGCTTTATCAAGATAACCTTTAACGCCTGCTCTGGCTTGCCAGTCACCACCTTCCTTAAGCGCATCATCAACGCCGCGTCTACCTGCGTTATAAGCAGCCAAGGTTTTTTCAACATCGCCGTTATGATAATCATAATGGGATTTTAATAGCTCATCGCCCACGCGGTTAAATTCTTCAGGGCTGTCATTGGCGGCAGGACGCACACCATAGCCCGGAGCAAAAGCTACATCAGTACGCACCTGATTTTTATACTTTGAAAAAATGCCATCCTTGTCTTTATGCGTGACCGGACTGCCATCAAGGTTGTAATCTTTGCCGTGGCTCTCGATGGTATCGCGTAACTGCTTGACCTGCTCGAAACCCATACCGGGCAAATTTAAGTCTCTCGGTTTGGTCGCATCCGCCATCACTTGCGGATTGCTTTGTATGCCTAAAGCCGCCGCTGCATCAAAGGTGTTGCTTTTGGCATTATCCCGGTCGGCCGGGTCCATGGTGTTGCCAAAGCGCTCAATAATGGCGTGGGCGTTTTGGACGTCGCCATTTTGAATGGATGCATTAATAGCGCCTCGATAAGCTTTTGACCGCGCTTGTTGCGCCAATACTTTGCCGTGCTCTTCTCCCGAGCCGTTTATTGCGCTGAGTTGAATGGCAGCTTGGTCTATAGCCGCTCCATGTGCCTGCATCGCCGCATGATCATTGTAAGCATTCATCATGCTATTCGATTCGGTATCAATCGTGTCTTGTGCGGTCGTCTTTTGAAACCCTCGGTACTCTTGCGCCATGTGGCCTTCAATGCGGCCTTGCACTTGTAAGCCCGCCCGGTCGGCATACGCCATAAAGTCGTTGCGTTGCTGGTCATTGCCCAGGCTTGCGGCTATCTCGCCAATCTTTTGACTGCGTGCAGCCATGACGTTATCTTGCAATAGCTTACCGTTGGGCTGTTTGAAAACATCCTGCCCCAAGACGTTCGCCCAGCCGACTGAAACCGGCTTGCCGTCTGCGCCCAGGCCGGTGTTGTTATAGGCGTGTTGGTCGTGCTTGTTAATATCGTTAATGGCGCTTTGGGTACGCGTGGCATTGACTTCTTGCAGCTGTTGCTCATAATGATGATGCACAGCTTTGTTAATATCACCCGCCGCCTGTTCGCCGTATTTAAGCGCGGCCGCTTCGGTGCCGCCCAAGAAGTTGCTGGCATCGACTTGGGTAGTTTGCCGCGCATTGGGCAGGCCTTGCTGTTCGGCTTGGCGTTGGTAGATTGGGACTTGCATTATTTACCTTCCTCCTGGCTTATTATTTTCTCAAGTTCCTCATAGGTATAAGTGACCAGCCCGTCAGTCTCAAGCGATAACTGTGTGTCATCGCCCCCTTTAAATAACTTTATAACGGGGTTTAGAGTAGCGTCGTAATAGGTGGTCATGCCGGGATAAAAATCGCATCTATCCGAAGGTAAGCCTTGTTGTTCGCCTAAAACTTGCATTATTTAGCCACCTTCTTGTTGGTCGTTTTTGTCATGGCGTAAGTAGACGCCGATCCCAGCAACGAAGTCGCTCCCGCCATCGCTGCCACTTTACCCGGACTGATGCTGTCGGCTTGCCATTGGCTTAAATTGGCGGTGGCGTTGTCGTTCATGTTTTGCACACTGTAACCCCAGGCAGTCCGTGCGGCATTGGATTGGATGGTGTTGACATCTTGAGCACCCAAGAATTTGGTGGTGGTCAGCAGGTCTTGCGCGGAGCCTTGAGTCAGATCAAGGCCGTTGGCAGCCAGACTGGCACGTTGTGCGCCCAAGACTTGCGCCTGGTGCATCTGTGCTTGTTGTGCGGCTACATCGCCTTGCTGCAATGAGGAGGAGCGTTGTTGCAGGGCAATGGTGGCGTTATTGGAGGCGACCTGGGCATTGTAATTGGCGGACTGTTTTTGGGCGCTTGATTGCTGATAGGCTGAATAACCGGCCATGCCAGCGCTCAAAGCAACCGAACCTACTGCCAGTGAAGTAGTGGCTATTGAAGCGGCGGCTGCGGTAAAGCCTATAGACGCAAACAAACTCATTTCAACACTCCCTGCTTTTCAGCTTCCAATAAAAACCGGTCATACTCTTCAAAGCTGTCAACGGCCAAAGCCGCTTCAAGCTCGGCAATATCAGTGCCTTCAATCGCATGGACGGTGGTGAATACGGTATCTTCATGAGCATACCCGATACGCTTGACGCCGGGCTTGGAAAGGAAAGTCAGGTAACCGGTAAAGCGGCCTTTGCCGTCTTCCGAGGCGATCTCGATGTCGCCATTAAGCACGCATAGGTGTTCGGTTTTGTGAATCTTGCCGGTGAGGATGGTGCCTTTTTTAATGCGCATCTCGCGCATGTAAATGCCGGGTGCAAAATGATGGATAACTTCGGGGCTGATCTGTTCGCAGGAGTCTTTCAGGATGGCTTCAGCGGCCATAATGGCGGCTCTAAAGTCGGTTGACTCCGGAAGGAGTTTTGATAATTCGCTCATTGCTTACCTTTTCAAATTGAATAACCGGAAACCCCGGCTTAATTTCCAAGGTCTCTGTTAACGTAAAGCCCAGTGCTTTAAGCCAGCGCAGGGTTTTACGGTTGCGTACATCGATAATGTTGGATAGCTTATCCCAGTGCCTCAACATCATCCGCACCTGGCGCTTTGCCTCCAGGGTTACGTGTTGCAAATGGTTATCAAGGGCAGGCGTTGCCAACAGCCACGGGTTACCGGACACCGTGCAGCCGGCAATACACAGCAAGGTGTCATCCGCGTAATAGGCCCATAAAAAATCGGGATGTGAATTATTGACTGAGGTTTGTGCGGCTTGCAGGGGTGACAGGTGGGTGACAGCGGATAATTCAGCAACATCACAAGGACGCATGGTGTTGCCGAGTTGCTGGATGTCTTCATCTGTAGGCAAGCGCTTGGTGATCTTAACCACCAAACGCGGCCTCGACGGTAATATCCACCACAGTTAACGGCAACGGGTCACTTTGCCGAATCATCATCTCACCCGATTGGTTGTAACTGGGCAGGATAAATAAGGGGATCTCGTCGGTGATCAGTGCCGGTGCCGTGCCGGGGGCTTCGTAATGACGGCCTTTAATCGGGGTCAGTCGGGTCGCATCCGGGCCCGCACTGAATACGCCCGAGTTGTAAACCCGCACCCATGTTTTGTTGATACTCTTGACTCGTGATTGTCCCAGCGTGGCATCTTGTGTGGCGACTATCGGCGGAGTAACAAGGTCGGCGGTAATCGGCAATCCTATCTGAGCGACACTCACCGCAAACGGCAGAGTGATAGCTCCACCCGTAACCACTTGCGGAGGCATGACTGCACCATCACCCAGAATGGAAACGGTTTGTCCTTCCAGCCAGTCAATACCACCGAAGTCAGTTTTAGGTGCGCCTGAATAAGTGATTCCGGAATCAACAAAGAAGGCATCGGCCTGAGTGGCAAAGAAGCGGTTGTTTAAGACTTCGATATAACGCACGGTTGCACCGTTGATAACCCGCTTAACAATGACATACAGAGCATCTTGATTGCCTTCGGTGATCGTTACGCAAGATTCAAACACGCCATTCAGGGTGTCGTGTTTATGCCAGGCAGCCACTTGCTGTTCCGGTACATAGGTCAACCCCAGCAAGGCACCGCTGTCATTGATCGCCCAAACAATAGGCGTCGGTGAGCGGCTAAAACATAAATCGGTAATGGTGCTGTAATCAAATAGGTGCTTGGCCAACAAGCACAGGTCGTTACTTAAATAACCGGCATTTTGCCACTGATAAGACAGCTCCCGAATATGGCCGCCCTGCGAACTGGGATAAAGCGTAAAGTTGTTGACCTGCACCGGCATGATCGTCGTAGTGCCATTTTGCGCTTGCGGGGTAATCGCCAAGGTACTGGCAGTGACGGCACCGCCGGACGGATTGGTAATAAGCCACTCGGTGGAACCGGTCATCAACAACAGATCCTTGCCGGGTATCAAATGCCGTATAGAGTTGGAGCGTTGCGCGGCAATGGCAAAGCGCAAGGCGTCGCTATCCTGGCTGGGCACCGAGTAATTCATGTTGTAATTACTAGCCGGTTGCGTGGCCCACACGTTCATCGGCTGATTATTGGTGCCGGCAAAATAGCGGCGTTGCTGGTAGTAAGCGACCGTGGCGGGATAGTTGTCCGCAGTGGCAAAGACCGCGTCAAACTGCGGAATTGTGCGGGTCATGTCCGCCAGAATATTGGTATCTACAAAGGAAAGCCCGGTGACTTGGCCGATAAAGGCGTAGGTGCCTTGCGCATACTTGTAGATATTATAACGAATTGCGCCGGTTACAGCCGACCAGCTAATGGTGTTGTAGTTGCCGGTAATGGTTAAATCGTTGGCAATGCTGGTGGTTTCTACTGACGGGGGTGATTCTTCATAACCCAAGGCGTTTAAAGCAGTAATCCGATACTTGAAGTTTTGATTGGTGCCTGCCGTAGCTTGAGTCTTGACTGCCGTAGGACTGGTTGGCGCCAAGGTTTTTGACGCAAAGCTTATCGTTGACAGTACCCAATTGGTATTGCCGTTGCGTGCCAGCTCCATCGGCGCATAATTCGGATGCACCAGTGTTACTATATCGCCGGACTGGACGTAATGGATATCTTTCAGATCCGCTTGTGCGTAGGTGTTGGTGATCTCATAAGGCACACCACCACTCATTAAGGTGGCGCCTAGAGTATGAAACCTAAAATAACCCGCACCCATTTCAATGACAAAGTTTTGCGTATTGGAAAACGAAAACTGAAGTAGTCGCGTGTAGTTGGCCGAGTTTTTAACCGTGTTAACGTATTTCAGGCCTGGTCTGTTGGAGACCACACCGTGCGGCATCACCATAAAGTTGCGACACGTTGCCAGACCAGAGGCTACTTTGGCAATGTCCATGCGGCCAAACAGCTCAGGCGATAACTCACCACCCGAGAAGTTGTTTTTTAAGATGCGGACATTAGGCACGGGCTGCTATCCCCGCTGGAATGGGTCGCGGGAATACCTTGCGGTTTTGTGTGTCCGAGTTAACGGCATTAATCAGCGCGGCTTGATAGGCCTGCATACATTTGATGGCAGCGCCCACACCCACATCGCCCTTAATAATCACCCCAGCCAAATTACTGGCCAGCTTCCATGCCAGCGCATCAACAAAGGATGGCGGGAAGCTTTGGGTATTGGTGACGTAAGCTGCATATTTCAACAGCGCATTAACCTGATCGGTATAAAGAATGCTGTTGCCGTTGCTGTCCATTTCCAGCGAGTAGTTTTGCTGGTTGCCATGGGTTGCAAAACGGTTGGCTGTCCCCTGCCCTGGCATGCTCCCTGCCCCATAGAGCGGGCCATTGGTTGAATTAACGCTGCCGCCATAATTGGTATCACCTGAAGCGGCTGAATCAAATAGCGCGATAATGTTGACCATGTCACTGGGCACTTCATAGGCATAAGGCCACAGACTGGAATCATTGACAGAAGCGGCCGCCAGGGTCACAGTCTTGGTCGCAAAGCCCCAGTTGTTGTCATCCAGTATCGCTTGCAGGGACAGCGGATAAAAGCGTGAGCAGTAATTGGCCTGTGCGGATTGGTCGGGTGGATTGATACTGGACACGTTGGCCTCATCGCCCAAACGTGCCAGTGCCAGATTGCAGATGTCGATGTCAGAGGCCATTGGTTACCAAGCAATAAAGTTTTAACGTAATGATGTTTGGGTCGGTTGTCATTTTTTTATGCTTATTCATACATGACGTTAATTGTGCCGATATCAAGACTGTCCGTTATAGTATTTGTTGCTGTAATTCTAACAATCCCCAATGAACCAGTTATAGTCTTAATTCCAGTGGTTTTTACTGCGATTGTTGTTGTTTGATTGCAAGATAAATCTCCATTTGCAACCCACATAGAATTACTATGCAATGTTAAAACTACTATTCCATTTCCTATTGATGGTGATGGTGTCAATATCATATTCTGATAGATAGGTATACCAGCACCAACATAGGCCGCAGAACCTATTGATGTAGCAAGATTACGAACAAATGTACCCACATAGCCAGTTGTTTCTGGAGCAGTCCCCGCACCAATTTGAATAATAGCGCCCGCTGTTCCATTAACCCTAATATCTGAAAACAGTATTGTGATTTTTTTAACCCATGATGGTATGCCAGTGAAATCAATATAAGGTGTTTGGGTTGATATTACTTGTTGTGTCATTTGTGTTAGCACCCCAACCCCACTTGGATTTCCAGCAATTACAGGGCTTGTAATTACAGGGCTTAAGGCCAAATTTAAAGGCAGCGGGTTAAGTACCACCCAAACCGAACCGTTATACTCCACGTCAGTTAACTGGTTTAAACTCAGTGTGGCTGCTACCAATGCGCCAGTAGCATTGTATTGTTGCAGGTTCGCAGTTACCGAGCCTACCGTTAGCGTAGGCGATACGCCGCCAGCCACATGGAGCTTTACCCTAAGCCGCGTATTCGCTATGGGTATTGCAATAGCAGGTGATGCAGTCGCCACGTAAGCAGTTGATGATCCGGTGGTCAGCACGGCCGTATTGATTTGTTTTTGTATATACGCGCCAATACCAAGCGCGGCCTGAGCGCTTGCTTGAGTCGTCAACCCCAACAAGCTGCCCATAAACGTCGATACCGCCGTCGATGAAATACTGGCCAACTGTGACAATATAGGCGTGCCGGTCGCATCGACACCAAATACCAGGCTGGAGGGAATTAATGAACCAATGCCTGACAGTGGCGCCTTGGCCGCACGCGATACCTGCTCGGCTAACTGCTGTATCTGAATCACTACCCGATCCAGCGCGTCATTAATCGAAGTCGGATAAAAGCCGCCTGAATTAGTCAGTAATAAATTCTGGGTGTTGCTGACTTGTGAAGCCAGCGTGATATAGGTACCAGTGGCGGGAATCCATAACAGCGTTACACTGCCGCCCGGTGAAGCATTCTGATCCGCATTCAATGTCACCGTGTAATCAGTGCCCAGCGTCAATACCAGCTCAGTACCCACTGCATTGAGATAGGTGACCAAGACCTCGGCGCTTAAAAACACCTTAAAGGTAAACGGAAACGCAGCATTGGTACCGTTGCCTTGTGAGGGGCCGGCTTTTCTGGGTGTACTTGCTATGGTCATACGTCTAATCCTTCTATCATTAAATAGGTCGTCATGGTTACCACCAGCGGATAGCGGTAATAATCTCTGGCAGGCGATAAACTGCTATGGCCAGCACTAAAATAAAGCCTATTTTCAGAGGCGACCACGGTTCTAATAGTTCTTTCAGTACGATAATGAACACGTTATACTGTTCCAAGGTTCTTATCCTTATTTTGCTAAGGTTGTGAATCAGAAACCCTCGTCAGCGGCAAACTGTCGGGGGTTTTGCTTTTTTAGGGTTGCGGCCAGTGTCCGGTTTGCAACCAATAGACTACCCCGGTTAATAGAAACGGGATTGACCAGCTAATTGCGGTGCGCGTTACTTGTCGATACATGCGCTTCCTGGCTTCCTCGACTTTGATACGCTCACGAATCCATTCATGTTCCTCGCGGTGATCATTGGATTCCCGCTCTTCCAAAACCCCCTCAAGCAGGGCTCTTAACTCTTCTTTACTAATCATTGCACGCAGTCTCGTTGGCGTTGCAATTGCAGCACCGCCATTGTCCGTAATTGATCATCCGTCAAGGCGCCCAATTGTGCCAGGCTAACCGGTGTGTGCGGCTGATTGCACAATGCCGGTATCGGATTGCTGGAGCAGGCTGATAAGCTCGTCATGACTAAGAGCAGCAACATGAGATTTAATCTGTGCATCGGTAAGGCCTTTGGGTGTAGGGGTGATAATAGCGGACAACGCGCCCATGATGCCGATCAGTGCCGGAATGCCCGAAGTAACTGCGCCGGGAATATCACCGGCCAGGGCTGAAGTAATCGTGCCGATAATTAAGGGCGCCAAAGCTGCACCGGTAGCCATGCCAATATGGGTGGTAGTTTCTTGTGATCGAGCGCCTAACCAGTTACTAACACCGGCCAGCACCGATTGACCGGTAGGGGATCTTATAAAGTGGACGGCACCGGTCAGGGAATCGGTAACCTTGGTGTAAGTTCCTGTCATGTTGCTAATCCTTAAGGGCGGTAATGATTTCAGGCAGTCGGTAGGCAATGACAATAGCCACTAATAGAAGCGCTATTTTCAAAGGAATCCAGCCGGTTAAAATTTCTTTGAGCACGATAATAAACACGTTATACTGCTCCATAAGTTCTCTCCTTCTGCTTTAAGGATTGGATTAAAACCCCCCGACGACTCGCCAGTTGCCGGGGGGTTTGCTTTTTAGGCTATTGGTTCTTTCTTGGTTTTTACCGGTTCAGGAATCAATTCCAGATTATCAGAGGCTTCGCCGTCATACTCGACGATTGCGCCCTCTTCAACTATTGCATCATTGATAAATGATTTTTGTAATACAGTGTATTGCGCCATAACCAGTCCTTAAAGAATTGCAAAGCCGTTGGGGTAGAATTTCTGACCGTCTTGAATTTCCACGCCAAAATCAACAAATGCCGTACCAGCGGTGCTGGTGCCAACAACTGAAAAACGCGCACCTAAATAACGCTGACCTTTAGAGCCAATGCGCGGATTAAGATCAGCCGCAAAACGAGCGCCAGCCGTTAGGGATGCTAATGGAATGGGGCCGGTTGTGCCGACAATAGTCACGTTGGTTGTCAGCGCTGCGTCATCAGCCGTAATCGCCTGAATTTCCAGTGATGTTAAACCCGTAAATGCAGCGCCTATTTGAGATCGAATAAATAAATCTTTGCCCTCGCCTAAATCACGACCAACACCCAGATCAATGGCATTGGTTGATAGCGTGATGCTGGTAGTTGCTGGTGTTTGGTAAGTGATAACGCCGGCCGCAGTTACGCCGCCAGCTACCACTAAGTTATTGTCTACATAAGCCATGATTAAACCACCCTTGATTCTGTGTTTAACAACTGATCCACCCGGCGAATAGGTGCGCCCAGGAAGTCCAGCCAATTGGATGCTTGACCAAATTGATTCAAGCCCTTGTCAATGCTCACTACGTTTTGTGATTTATTGAGCGATTGAATACGCAACATGGAGAACAAGGTACGGTTCATGTAAAACGCCGGTTTGCCGTTCGCCATGTTGGGGATGCGATCCAGTGCTCTTGACATCAATTTGATGATATCCGCTGCCGCTGATTCAGCCACCAAGTTGGCGGTGTTGATGTTGGCAATACGCACGACATAACGCCAATCTTTAACGACTAAACCATTCTTCCATTGGTAATGCGTTTGGAAAGCTTGGTAAGGGTTGGAGTTGGCATCGTAAACCACCAGCTCGCCTTGATCGTTATGGATCAAACCGGCTTGTGAGCCTTTGGGGAAGGTGCAAAATACCGAGTTCTCGCCCCAAACAGTCAACCAGATAGATGCGTTATTGGAAGCCGTGCCGCCTGCATCAATAATATTTTGACCGTTACCTGCTCCTAACGAACCAAAACGAGGCGCAAGCCCCAGGTATTGACGCGGATCAGTGGCAGGGTTGCCATAAAATAAAGCTTGAGCTTGGGCTTGATTCATCGCTTCCAAGAAAGCTGAATCTTCAGACAATCTAAAAGCAGCCGTATTGCCGTTCAGCAAAGCCAAGTCTTTATCGACTTTGGCATACGCTTCCAGCATACCAATCGACTCATCCACTTGCGCGGTGGTTGATTTGGAAGTGGGCACACCTTGGTTGATCGAGCGCCAGTAAGCAGTCGGTAAACCGGTGCGGATAATAACGCGGTGACCGGTAGGCAGGTTGCCTTCCGAAAACAGCGCATCTTCCAGAATTTCATTCGACTGTGACAGCAATTCAGCCACTACCGGCACATTGCCGTCAGGGTCGACGCGCTTGGCCCAGTCGGCCAGTGTTAAAAAGTTACTTGCTAAAGTTGCCATCTATTTTCCTAATGATTACCATAAAGTTTTTCAGCCGCGCTTTGCGTGGATGAGGGAGCACGACCACCAGGAACTAAACTGTCCTCTGACATAGCCTTGCCTATTTTGTAAAACACCCGAATCATTTCCGGATGGTTGCCCAGCCGTGATGATTCCAGTAATGCCCGCAACTCAGGCGAGGCAAAAGCGTCACGCGCCTTGCTTGCAATCGCCAGATTCTCGTTTAACTTGTCGCCGCCAAACTCTTTGTCATTGGTTGAATCCGCTGACCAGGTAGCGCTCATCTTGTCCAGGGCTTTGGCTTGTGCAATCGCCCCAAACTCAATCAGCTTTTGTGCGTTAGCTTGATCAAGCCCGCATTCTTTGGCAGCCGCCTTGTAATCTTCCAGCACTTCGCCATTCAGGGTAGAGCCTTCCGGGATGGTGAAGTCGGTGTACTCAATATCCACCGGCTCCGGTGTGGCTTCAGGTTCTGGAGCAGCCGCAGGATCAATGACCTCGTCGATTACTATCTCCTCAGTCGGATCAGTAACAACCGTATCAGTAACAATCGGCTCAACAACAGTTTCAGTCATGGGTTTTTTCCGTTAAAAATTGAATATATAAATCAGGGCAGGTATTGAATTGCTCCAAGGCCCATAAGCCAACAGATCTTTTACCTTCACGGTGCGCAGAACTCAGCGCGTCACCGGTAAAAGTGGATTGATAAACGTTACACTCAGCCAGCAAGCGCTTAAGAAAGCGCCGCCCTTCCGGTGTTTCTGCAAGCGCGACAAAATCTTGCTCAGCTTGTTGTTCGTCAACCTGCCGTTTCAGCTCGTTTTGCGTGCGTTTTTCGTTGATATGATCCATGGCTAAAGTGTACCGCCGGTTTTAATTATCATCCGCACCTGTGCCGTAAAGCAGCTTGGCGGCATTCTTTAAGACGCCGCTTGTAGTCAAGCCCAGCTCGGTGATTTGCAGGGACAAACTGACATCCGTCCCTTTGTCATCCCCGTCACGCTCCAAAGACTCAGTCGCAGAAGTGACAATGGCAACAGCTTGTAGAGTGACTTGGGTACCGGCTTTCAGGGCTTTGGTAATGCCCAAGGACTCGCATTGATCCTCGTCCAGATAGAGACTCAAGCCATAGCCGTATTTTTCAGGGCGGCAATAGGTCATATCGCCATTGTCGTCCTGCTCTTTTTTCATGTTGATTAGTTTCATGGGGAACCTGTGGGTTATGTTGCAGACAGGATAAGGCAGGTTTTGAATATCATCCGCACTTGGGATTTTAGGCAATAAAAAACCCGCATGAAGCGGGCTTATCTAAGTTAACGACACCGTCGAAGCCGTCGATAGACTATGTAAATACTGACACCGGCCTATGGTTATCATCCTCGGGCAAGCGCAAAGTGCGGCTGATAATTGGATCGGTATATTTTTGGTAGCTGTAAATAGTCGGCATGGTACTTTTCCTTGAGCGTTTTTAATAAATATTTTAAGGTGTGGGTTTTACGCGCATGTCCCACGATTGAAACAATAGAATCAATCTTTGAATGCTTTGCGGCTTGTTTAAAATTATACAAACTGCGTCTGCGAATAAATCGCTTGGTTGCCCAGGTGCGGTAACCTACAAAATTAATACCCTTGCTAACTTTGGCAATCGTTGATTTAGACAATTCAAGATTTAAGTTGCTGTCAATATAATCAATAATTAGAGCCATTTGCGCTGTAACG
>CAIUYS010000577.1 GCA_903903365.1 uncultured Methylococcaceae bacterium | reverse complement strand
TCTTCATCGTCAACCATATCAGCTTTATTCAGGAACACAACCACATAAGGAACACCCACCTGTCTTGATAACAGAATGTGCTCTCTGGTTTGTGGCATTGGGCCGTCAGCAGCTGAACATACAAGTATTGCGCCATCCATTTGTGCCGCACCCGTGATCATGTTTTTTACATAATCAGCATGGCCTGGGCAGTCAACGTGAGCATAGTGACGATTTGCAGATTCATATTCTACGTGTGACGTAGCAATTGTGATGCCGCGTGCTCGCTCTTCAGGTGCATTATCAATTTGATCAAAAGCTTTAACCGCACCACCGTGCAATTTTGCCATGACTGTTGTTAATGCAGCAGTTAGTGTTGTTTTACCGTGGTCAACGTGACCGATTGTGCCTACGTTTACGTGAGGCTTACTACGTGAAAATTTTTCTTTGGCCATGAGTTAATACCTTTATATTATTCAATTTTATGAAGATTTATTAATGATCGCTTCTGCTATATGCGCAGGTGTTTCATTGTATTTTTCAAACTGCATACTGTATGTAGCTCGCCCCTGTGTTGCCGAACGCAAATCAGTTGCATAACCAAACATTTCCGACAACGGTACTTCGCAGCTAACTGTTTTACCTGACGGCATATCTTCCATACCCTGAATTATGCCACGACGCCTATTGATATCGCCAACGACATCCCCCATATATTCTTCTGGAGTAGATATCTCGACTTTCATTATAGGCTCCAATAGAACAGGACTTGCTTTTCTTGCACCCTCCCTGAAACACATAGAGCCGGCAATCTTAAAAGCCAGTTCGTTTGAATCTACATCATGATAAGAACCATCAAATATAGAAACTTTTACATCCAACATAGGATAACCCGCAAGAACACCACACTTTAACTGCTCTTGCACTCCCTTATCAACTGCTGGTATATATTCCTTAGGAACAACCCCACCAACAATTTCGTTAACAAATTCATAACCCACCCCAATTTCTTGCGGCTCAATTCGTAACCAGACGTGACCATACTGGCCTCGACCACCTGATTGCCTTATGAATTTACCTTCCTGCTCTACTGAATTGCGAATTGTTTCCCTATACGCAACTTGTGGAGCGCCAACATTTGCTTCCACATTAAATTCTCTTTTCATTCGATCAACGATAATTTCCAGATGAAGTTCACCCATCCCGGATATTATCACCTGCCCCGACTCTTCATCAGTATGCACTCGAAAGGAGGGGTCTTCTTGGGCTAACTTACTTAATGCCAAGCCCATTTTATCCTGATCTGCTTTTGTCTTTGGCTCTACTGCAACTGAAATCACAGGATCAGGGAACTGCATTCGCTCAAGAACAATAATTGACTTAAGATCACACAAGGTATCACCAGTCGTGACATCCTTCAACCCTATTGCCGCAGCTATATCCCCTGCACAGACAACTTTAACTTCTTCGCGGCTATTGGCATGCATCTGAACTATGCGACCAATACGTTCTTTTTTCATTTTAACCGAATTGTAGATAGTATCTCCACAACTCAAGACTCCAGAATAGACTCTGAAAAAAGTTAGCGTCCCAACAAAAGGGTCAGCTGCAATTTTAAAGGCTAAAGCAGAAAATGGCTCATCATCAGCAGCAGATCTATGCCCTTCAGTCACCTCATCCTCAAGCAAGCCTTTTATGGCCTCAACATCAGTCGGCGCAGGCATGTATTCAATAATTGCATCCAGCATTGCCTGTACACCTTTATTCTTAAAAGCAGACCCACAAAATGTTGGAACAACTTTATTGGCTATCGTTTGAGCACGAATGCCTTTTTTTATTTCTTCATTGGTCAAATACCCTTGCAGAAGGTATTTTTCCATCAACTCGTCATTGGCTTCAGCAGCTGCTTCTATAAGACCTTCTCTCCACTTTTCGCAGAGATCTTGCATATCAACCGGAATTTCTTTTTCTTCAAAAGTCATGCCTAAATTAGCATCATTCCAATAGAGAGCCTTCATCTTGATTAAATCAACAACACCACAGAATTGATCTTCAGCACCTATCGGCAATTGCATTGGAACTGCGTGACTACCCAAGCGCGTCGCAATCTGCTCTATTACTCTCAAGAAATCCGCACCAGAACGATCCATCTTATTAACAAAAGCCAATCTTGGAACATGGTACTTGTTAGCTTGACGCCAAACAGTTTCAGATTGTGGCTCTACCCCACCAACAGCACAAAAAACCGCACAAGCCCCATCAAGAACACGAAGTGAACGCTCCACCTCGATAGTGAAGTCAACATGCCCTGGTGTATCAATAATATTAATACGGTGCTGTGGAAACTGTTTTTCCATTCCACTCCAAAAACAGGTGGTAGCTGCAGAGGTTATTGTTATCCCCCGCTCCTGCTCTTGGGCCATCCAGTCCATGGTTGCCGCGCCGTCATGCACCTCACCTATTTTGTGAGAAACACCTGTATAGTATAAAATCCGCTCAGTCGTTGTGGTCTTGCCAGCATCAATGTGAGCCATAATGCCGACATTACGATAACGATCGATTGGGGTTTTACGCACAATGACTATACAGCCTACAATTTATTTCGCTGACTACCAACGATAATGAGAGAAAGCTTTGTTCGCCTCAGCCATTCTATGCGTATCTTCCCGCTTCTTAGCTGCCGACCCTCTACTTTCAAAAGCATCCATCAACTCACCAGCCAACTTGGAAGACATGTTTCTTTCGTTTCTTTTGCGCGAAGCATCAATCAACCAACGCATAGCCAAAGCCATACGACGGGAAGGACGAACTTCAACGGGAACCTGATAGGTTGCTCCACCGACGCGACGAGATTTAACTTCAACCCGAGGCTGAACATTTTCAAGTGCTTTTGACAATACTTCTAACGGCTCACTATGACCCTTGCTTTCAATGACATCCAAAGCACCATAAACGATACCTTCAGCAATGGATTTTTTGCCACTTTCCATGATCATATTCATGAACTTGGTTAGCATGATACTACCAAACCTTGGATCCGGAATGATTTCTCTTTTTGTAGCGACTCTTCTTCTAGACATTTCTCACCAACTCACTTTTAGCTTTTAGGTCGTTTAGTTCCGTATTTGGAGCGACCACACTTTCTATTGTTTACACCCGAGGCATCCAAACTGCCACGCACGACGTGATACCTTACACCAGGCAAATCCTTAACACGACCACCCCTGATTAATACCACGGAATGCTCTTGTAAATTATGACCTTCACCACCAATGTAACTACTCACTTCAGCGCCGTTAGTCAACCTTACTCTTGCCACTTTACGCAACGCCGAGTTAGGCTTTTTAGGAGTTGTGGTATAAACACGCGTACACACACCTCTACGTTGAGGACAAGCCTCCAATGCAGGAACATTGCTTTTTTCTACTTTTTTAGCGCGTGGCTTTCGAACTAATTGGTTGATCGTGGCCATAACTTTGTTTACTCCGATATACAATTTAACTGTCAGATAATAAATTAACCATTTTTGAAAACATTATTTATTAATGGTTAGCTTTTTTGACCTGACCTAAGCACGTTGGCTTATGTGAGCAGAACATAATACTTGTTATTACTCACCAGGTCAAGTCCATTTTTTCTAAAATATATTTAGAACCTATTTAAACATTTAACGCTTGCTTAAGTGCTTCTTCTACATCCCCTGCATCAACTGCAACCGAGACATCACTCTCAACCGCCTGATGCTGGGCAAATCTGTTTTTTCTGTTTTCATGGTAAGCCAAACCCGTCCCTGCAGGAATTAATCGTCCCACAATAACGTTTTCTTTTAACCCTTGCAGCCCATCACTTAACCCACGAACAGCTGCGTCAGTCAATACGCGCGTTGTTTCTTGAAAAGAAGCCGCCGATATAAATGATTCAGTTGCCAATGATGCTTTGGTGATACCTAACAATATTGACTCATAACTGGCAGGAATTTTTCCTTCACTTTCCATTTTGTCATTTTCAACCCGCATTGCTGCACGCTCAACCTGCTCCCCTTTTACGAAATCCGTATCACCAGAAGCCGTAATCTCAACTTTTCTAAGCATTTGGCGAATAATTGCCTCAATATGCTTATCATTGATTTTTACACCCTGTAAACGATAAACATCTTGAATTTCTTTAACCAGGTAGTTAGCCAACTCCTCAATGCCTCTCAATCTGAGAATATCATGAGGCGTTAATTCACCTTCAGCAATGGTCTCACCCTTTTCTACGTACTCACCTTCAAATACGGTGATATGACGCCATTTTGGTATCAGGGTTTCAATTTGCTCTCCAAGCGCATCAGTAATAATGACTCGTTGCTTGCCTTTGGTTTCTTTTCCAAATGAAATAGTGCCGCTGGTCTCTGCAAGAATCGCCGGGTCTTTTGTTTTACGTGCCTCGAATAAATCTGCAACACGCGGCAAACCACCGGTAATATCTCTGGTTTTACTGGATTCTTGTGGAATCCTGGCCAACACGTCACCTACCTTAACCTCACCACCATCTTTAATACCGGCAATAGCACCAGCTGGTAAGAAATACTGTGCCGGGATTTCGGTACCTGGCAAATAGATTGTATTGCCTTCATTATCCGACAATTTAACCATAGGCCGTAACTCTTTACCTGCGGAACCACGTTGCTTTGGATCAGTAACTACCAGCGAACTTAAACCCGTCACTTCATCAGATTGTTTTTGTACAGTAACACCATCGATAAAATCTTTGAGCTCAACAATACCCTCTACTTCGGTAATAACCGGATGAGTAAATGGATCCCACGTAACAATAATGTCTCCCGCATTAATCCTTGACCCTTCCTGAACCGAGAGCACTGCACCATAAGGAATTTTATATCGTTCCCTTTCGCGACCATAATCGTCTACCACACCCACTTCACCTGATCTTGAAACGGCAACCAGCTTACCTTCGCGGTTTATTACCGACTTCAGGTTGTTTAAGCGCACTGTACCGGACGACTTGACCTGTACGTTACTTATTGCAACCGATCTGGAGGCTGCCCCGCCAATATGAAAGGTTCGCATGGTCAACTGTGTGCCTGGCTCGCCAATTGATTGCGCGGCAATAACGCCCACCGCCTCACCAATATTCACAAGATGGCCTCTACCTAAATCACGTCCGTAACAAGCCGCACAAACACCGTGTCTGTTCTCACACGTTATGATAGAACGAACTATAACTTGATCAATACCGTGCTCTTCCAGAATGGCAACCCAATGCTCATCCAACAAGGTTTTGGCAGGCACTATTATGTTCTCTCCTGCTGCGTCCAGTATGTCATTAACGGCAACTCGACCCAATACGCGCTCAGATAACGGCTCTACCACATCACCACCCTCAATAATGGGGGTCATAATCAGTCCGTTCGAAGTACCGCAGTCATTACCGGTAATAACCAGATCCTGCGCTACATCAACCAACCGTCGTGTCAAATAGCCTGAGTTAGCTGTTTTTAGTGCCGTATCCGCCAGACCTTTACGTGCTCCATGAGTAGAGATAAAGTATTGTAATACATCTAAACCTTCTCGAAAGTTGGCTGTGATAGGCGTTTCAATAATAGAACCGTCAGGTTTTGCCATCAAGCCACGCATACCAGCTAACTGACGAATCTGTGCCGCCGATCCTCTGGCACCTGATTCAGCCATCATAAAAATTGAATTGAATGATTTTTGTTTTACTACGTTGCCGTTCGCATCAACAACTGATTCTTCACCCAGTCCATCCATCATAACTTTGGCAACTTGATCATTGGCATGAGACCAAATATCAACAACCTTGTTATAGCGTTCACCATCAGTAACCAAACCAGAGGCGTATTGACTTTGAATTTCGTTGACCTCCATATCAGCCGCTTTAATAATGTCGCTTTTTTTAGCGGGTATCGCCATATCTTCGATACCAAACGACACGCCGGAAATGGTTGCGTACCTGAAACCCAAATACATTAACTGGTCTGCCAACACGACCGTGTCTTTGTTGCCCAAGTAGCGATAACTGTAATTAATTAACCGTGATATATTCTTTTTTGTCATATCACAGTTCACCAGATCATAAGGCATACGATCAGGAACAACTTCCCAGATTAGCGCACGCCCTACTGTCGTTTCTACCCGGTGCGTCTTATCTTCAGTCTCGCCCAGCTCATTGACTACTTTTTCGGTGATACGCAATTGAATTTTTGATTGTAATTCAACTGATTTTGCCATTAAAGCTTTGTGAATCTCGCCAACGCTGACAAATATACTGCCATCACCTTTGGCATTTATTTTTTCACGACTGATGTAGTAAAGACCTAATACAACGTCTTGGGAAGGGTTAATAACCGGCTCACCATTCGCAGGTGACAAAATATTATTAGTGGCCATCATCAATGTTCTGGCTTCTAACTGCGCTTCTATCGATAGTGGAATATGTACCGCCATCTGATCGCCGTCAAAATCCGCATTAAACGCGCTACAAACCAATGGATGCAGTTGAATCGCCTTACCTTCAATCAAGGTAGGTTCAAACGCCTGAATACCCAATCTGTGTAACGTAGGTGCACGATTTAATAAAATCGGGTGCTCGCGAATAACTTCTTCGAGTATATCCCACACTTCAGGACCTTCTCTTTCAACCATTTTCTTTGCAGCCTTAATGGTTGTGGCAAGACCACGAAATTGTAACTTACTGAATATAAAAGGCTTAAATAGCTCCAGCGCCATTTTCTTGGGCAATCCGCATTGATGAAGTCTTAGCGTAGGACCCACAACAATAACTGAACGACCAGAATAATCGACGCGCTTACCTAACAAATTTTGTCTAAAGCGCCCTTGCTTACCTTTAATCATATCGGCAAGTGACTTCAGTGGGCGCCTGTTGGTTCCAGTAATCGCTCTTCCACGACGGCCGTTATCCAGCAATGCATCAACTGATTCCTGTAACATGCGCTTTTCATTACGAACAATAATGTCAGGGGCATTTAAGTCCAACAATCGGTTCAACCGGTTGTTTCTGTTGATAACCCGGCGATATAAATCATTCAAATCAGAAGTCGCAAAACGGCCTCCATCTAAAGGCACCAATGGGCGCAACTCAGGTGGCAATACCGGAAGCACTTTTAGAATCATCCACTCAGGACGATTCTTTGAACTCATTAACGCATCCATGACCTTAAGACGCTTTGAGTACTTCTTGATCTTGGTTTCAGAATTAGTTGAATTTATTTCTTCACGCAGCGTTTCGACTTGTTCCTTTAAGTCAATAGCTTTAAGTAAATCATAGATTGCTTCTGCTCCCATTTTGGCAACAAAATCATCACCATGTAGCTCTACAGCATCAAGATACTCATCGTCAGTCAGCAACTGACCTTTTTCCAAAGGTGTCATACCTGGATCCAGGATGACAAAAGATTCAAAATACAAGACGCGCTCGATTTCGCGCAGCGTCATATCCAACAACAGCGCTATTCTCGAGGGTAATGACTTTAAAAACCAAATATGTGCAACAGGGCTTGCTAAATCAATATGCCCCATTCTCTCGCGGCGAACTTTTGACAAAGTGACTTCTACACCGCATTTCTCACAAATCACGCCGCGATGCTTCAGTCTCTTATATTTGCCACATAGACATTCATAATCACTAACAGGGCCAAATATTTTGGCGCAAAACAAGCCGTCACGCTCAGGCTTAAACGTGCGGTAATTAATTGTTTCAGGTTTTTTTACCTCGCCATAAGACCAGGAACGGATCATGTCCGGTGAAGCTAAGCCAATACTGATCCCGTCGAAATCATCAGCACGACCTTGACGCTTTAAGAAATTCATTAAATCTTTCAAGAGCTTGTCCTCTTTAAGTAGTTTCTGGTGTAGTCCAGAACAGGCTTAGACGCGATGAGCGCGTCTCTACAGTGCAAATATCGGCATTATCTAAATTAAGTAGCCATTCAATAGACCACTTAATCAGGTGCAGCGGTTAAAATAAATCACGTAACGTATTATTAAAGCCCTTAAGTTCTCTATATAAAACAACAATAGAGATGCTGCATTACAACATCTCTATTCGGGATTTTATTCCCGCTGTAATTCTATATTTACTGCCAACGACCGGATTTCTTTTATTAAAACATTAAACGATTCGGGCATACCCGCTTCCATTTTATGATCACCGTCGACGATGTTTTTATACATACGTGTTCTACCAGTGACGTCATCCGACTTAACAGTGAGCATCTCTTGCAAGGTATAGGCTGCTCCATAAGCTTCCAAAGCCCAGACTTCCATTTCACCAAAACGCTGACCTCCGAACTGTGCTTTTCCGCCTAACGGTTGCTGAGTAACAAGACTGTAAGGACCTGTTGAACGCGCATGCATTTTATCATCAACCAAATGATTCAACTTCAACATGTACATATAACCAACAGTGACTTCCCGCTCGAATGGTTCACCCGTTAAACCGTCATAAAGTGTAATTTGACCATGCTCAGGCAAATCAGCCAATTTTAACATCGTCCGAATTTCATCTTCGCTCGCGCCATCAAATACAGGTGTCGCCATTGGAACGCCAGCTACCAGATTAGCCGCCATTTCAAGAATCTCTTTATCTGAAAATGAATCCAGATCTTCTTTACGACCACTACAGTTGTAGATTTTATCGAGGTATTCTCTAATAGCGGTAACTTTAGCTTGCTCTGCATCATATTTGGCTTCAAGCATCTTACCTATCTTGATACCCAAGCCTTTTGCAGCCCAGCCTAAATGAGTCTCAAGAACCTGTCCGACATTCATTCGCGAAGGTACACCCAGTGGATTTAAAACAATATCCACGGGGTTGCCATCTGCCGTATACGGCATATCTTCGATTGGCCTGATCATGGAAATAACACCCTTGTTTCCATGACGACCCGCCATTTTATCACCAGGCTGTATGCGTCGTTTCACCGCCAAATAAACCTTGACCATTTTCAGCACGCCTGGTGCCAAATCATCGCCCATGGTTATTTTTTTGCGTTTAACTTCAAACTTTTCATCAAAATCTTTTCTTTGCTGCTCAACTTGAGCAACAACAGTTTCCAGCTGAAGATTAATATCTTCATCTTTCATTTTTATTTTTAACCACTCTGAATGTCTTAAACCATTCAGATAATCTTGCGTTACTTCCGCACCTGCCTTGTGTCCACCTGGGCCTGATTGGGCTATTTTGCCAATCAGCATTCTGGCAACACGAGCGAAAATATCTTCTTCGAGAATTTTTAGCTGATCATCAAGGTCTTTTCTGTAACGCTTGATTTCTTCCTGCTCAATATCAAGAGCACGCTTGTCTTTCTTTACACCATCACGAGTAAACACCTGAACATCAATAACCGTACCCTCAATACTACCAGGGACACGTAATGATGTATCTTTTACATCGGCGGCTTTTTCACCAAAAATTGCACGTAGCAGTTTTTCTTCCGGGGTTAGCTGGGTCTCACCTTTTGGTGTGACTTTGCCTACCAGAATATCACCACCCTTAACTTCTGCGCCAACGTATACAATTCCGGACGCATCAAGCTTGGACAAAGCCTCTTCGCTTACATTGGGAATGTCGGCCGTAATTTCTTCCGGACTATGCTTGGTATCTCGTGCTACACAAGTTTTCTCTTCGATATGAATCGTAGTAAAACGGTCCTCTTTAACAACGCGCTCTGATACTAAAATAGAATCCTCAAAGTTATAGCCATTCCAAGGCATAAACGCGACCAACATATTTTGACCCAATGCCAACTCGCCCATATCGGTGGAAGGGCCATCAGCCATAATATCGCCGGCATTAACTATATCCCCAGGCTTCACCAAAGGCTTTTGATTAATACAAGTATTTTGGTTTGATCGTGTATATTTAGTCAGGTTATAAATATCAACACCAGGCGCACCTGTTTCAGTTTCCGTGTCATTGACGCGCACTACGATTCTAGCCGCATCGACTGCTTCAATACTGCCACCACGGGCAGCGACGACAGTAACGCCAGAATCTTTGGCAACGATTCTTTCCATACCCGTACCTACTAACGGCTTTTCAGCCCTTAATGTAGGAACAGCCTGGCGCTGCATGTTTGAACCCATCAAGGCACGGTTGGCATCATCATGTTCCAGGAACGGAATTATGGATGCGGCGACCGATACAATTTGTTTTGATGACACATCCATATACTGCACAGTGTCAGACATTGCCAAAGCAAATTCATCTTTATGTCGGCACGACACCAAACCTTCTACCAGCTTGCCGCTTTCATCAACCGCAACACTGGCTTGCGCAATAACAAACTCACCTTCTTCAATCGCAGAAAGATAATCAACCTCATCGGTTACAATTCCATTAATAACTTTTCTATAAGGCGTTTCTAAAAAGCCGTAGCCATTGGTCCGCGCGTAGACTGATAATGAGTTAATTAAACCAATATTGGGTCCTTCAGGCGTTTCAATTGGGCATACGCGACCATAATGAGTTGCATGTACGTCACGCACTTCAAAACCGGCACGTTCTCTTGCCAAGCCACCGGGCCCTAAAGCAGATACGCGGCGTTTATGAGTCACCTGAGATAATGGATTGTTTTGATCCATAAACTGGGATAATTGACTCGATCCAAAAAACTCTTTAACTGCGGCCGAAACCGGCTTCGCATTAATAATTTCTTGCGGCATCAAGCCTTCTGAATCTGCAAGCGTCAGACGCTCTTTAACAGCCCGCTCAACCCTGACCAAACCAACACGAAATTGGTTTTCAATCATTTCGCCAACAGAACGTACCCGTCTATTGCCCAAATGATCAATGTCGTCAACAGTTCCATTACCGTTACGAATAGCTATTAATTCTTTGAGGACATCAATAATGTCATCTTTAGTCAATGTACCGGAACCGGTGGTTTCTTCTCGACCTAATCGACGATTAAACTTCATTCTACCAACAGTTGATAAATCATACCTATCGTCGGTAAAAAACAAATTTTGAAACAAATTTTCGGCAGATTCTTTGGTAGGTGGCTCACCAGGGCGCATCATACGGTAGATTTCAACCAGCGCCTCCAAGGCATTGGCGGTCGTATCTATCTTCATGGCGTTACTAATATACGGCCCGTTATCCAGGTCGTTTACAAACAACGTATTAATTTCAGTAATACCGCTATTTATGCAGCGCTCAATCAAAGCAGGTGTCAACTCTTCATTGACATTAGCAATAAGCTCACCGGTTGATTGATCAATCAGGTTATGACCCAGAATCTTGCCGGTAAGATATTCTCTTGGAACCTCAACTTCAGCCAAACCGGCTTTATTCATTTCGCGAATATGCTTGGCAGTGATTCTACGTCCTTCTTCTACCAATATCTGATCGTTATGTTTTATATCAAATGCTGCAATTTCACCTCGCATCCTTTCTGGCACGATATGAAACAGACATTTATCTGCATTAACAGTAAACTTGTTGGTTTCAAAGAAAATGTTAATCATTTCTTCGTTACTATAGCCCAACCCTCTGAGTAAAATGGTTGCGGGTATTTTTCTTCGACGGTCTATACGCACATAAACACAGTCTTTATGGTCAAATTCAAAATCCAGCCATGAGCCGCGATAAGGAATTACCCGTGCATTAAATAATAATTTACCGGACGAATGAGTCTTACCTTTGTCATGGTCAAAAAATACACCGGGTGAACGATGTAATTGAGACACGATAACTCGCTCAGTGCCGTTGATAACAAAAGTTCCATTATCCGTCATCAAGGGCAATTCGCCCATGTAGACTTCTTGCTCGCGAATGTCTTTTACAACCT
>CAIUYS010000576.1 GCA_903903365.1 uncultured Methylococcaceae bacterium | reverse complement strand
GGCAAGAATAGTTACCATTTTTTCGATGTTATTTACGATAGCCATATCTGTGGTTACCATGAAAGTTTGGAACGTATACGCCAGGCACTGGCCGCTCATGAATTTGTGCTGTATTATCAACCCAAAGTCAACATGCAGACAGCGGAAATTATCGGTGCTGAGGCCTTAATTCGCTGGCAACATCCAACCCAAGGCCTGCTGCCGGCGAATATTTTTATGCCGACGATTGAAGATAATCCCTTGGCGATAGAGCTTGGCGAGTGGGTTATCGATACGGTTCTGGCTCAGATGGAGCGCTGGACTGCCGCCGGACTCACACTCCCTGTGAGTATTAATATCAATGCCCGTCAGTTACAGCACACAGGATTTATAGAGTGTTTACGTAACTTGCTTGCCGCTCATCCGACTGTTAATCCGGGATATTTAGAGCTGGAGGTTCTGGAAACCAGCGCGATGGAGGACTTGACCAAGGTATCCAAAGTGCTTGAAATTAGTCGGGAAATGGGTTTTAATTTTTCCCTGGATAATTTTGGTACCGGTTATTCTTCACTGACTTATCTAAAGCGCCTGCCGGTGACCACGCTCAAGATAGATCAAAGCTTTGTGCGTGATATCATCAATGATCCAAATGACCAGGCCATTGTAAAAGGTTTGGTTGGTTTGGCACCGGCCTTTGATCTCAAGGTTATCGCAGTCGGCGTTGAAACCATTGAACATGGCACCCTGCTAATGCAACTTGGCTGCGACCTGGCGCAAGGCTATGGTATTGCCCTACCCATGCCGGCCAATGAGCTACCTGACTGGTGTACTACCTGGAAACCTGATCCGGTCTGGGCCGGCATGTCCTCGGCTATACGAGCTTAGAAGTATAGATCAAACATAATCCATAAGACCTGCGGCTATTCACTTAGGCCACTGCCCACAGTTAAGCGAAAGTCGTTTAAAAAAAACGGGAGTGCAACCGCTTCAACTGTTGCCTGTAAAACAGCAGTATTATATTATTACGGTGTTAAACTTTATTTAAATTAATCACTTAGGCGGAACAAAGCGGCATTAGACTTTGCTTGTTTACAAGTAGAGCTTACACACCCAATAATAGCGTCTCTTCACATTGTCCCGGTTTAATTGATGGCCAAAAGTACAGTTTATCCGTAAAAAGCTTAAATTAATCGTTAATGTTTCTCATAAAATGAGGCTTAATTATGGTACGTAAATCATTACTTTATTACAACGGTAATGCAGATTTAAAAGATGAGTTTTTTAAAATGATTTCCGTAAACGCTTACTACCGAGCCGAAAAAAGAGGCTTTGAACCAGGCCATGAAGAAGAGGATTGGTATCAAGCAGAGTCGGAAATAATAAGCATCTTTCGCTATTGGTTTCGGCTCGAATAATACGAATTACCGTCATCCCAAACCAAATCGCTGATACTTACAACACATCATCGAAAATATATTCAATCGATACTTGCGTCCACGTTGACGTGATCTTTTTTTTAGTTTCGATCAGATTTAACTCTGCCTGCTTGAGCCTGTATACCATACTTAACCCGGCTTCTGCTGATCTAAATTCTTTTATTTCATTTAGCTGCGGTGCCAAGTCAAACAAATCAAACTGATCGACATTTTTCTTAAAATACCGGCGACTCATGGGTTAGTTGTGCCTTCTTATATAGCGCACCCTTGGCGGTTTATTTTCGCAGCTTGGGTTTTCTTTTTTAAGTGTGCCGGACTTTTTACCATTTTTATGCATCCAAAAAAGCCCTGATTGCAGATATTCCCTGAGCGCCCGCTTGTTGTGCCTTATCCAATGTCGATTCAGATAGGCCGCCCAAGGCATAAACAGGCAGATTAACTTGAGTAACCAGTTTTTCAAACGATTCCCAGCCTAATGGCTCGGTTTCTGGATGTGTTTTTGTGGCTAACACGGGCGCTAAAACGACAAAGTCGACTCCTATCGTTTGTGCATGGAGTAGTTCTTGCAGATTATGACAGGAAGCGGCAACCCAGTGCGTCCGTTTTGATGTATTTGGAAGGAATGTCGGACGTTTATTGGCAGACATTAAATCCCGACTGGTTAAATGAATGCCATCAACGGCAAAATCGGCTGCCTTGTTAACGGCAGAATTAATTAATAACAAGACGCCTTGTTGTCGGCATAAAGGTGTTGCTTGTTCAAGAAACGAATGTAGGGTTTGGGGTGATAGTGTTTTTAATCGTAGTTGGATTAACTTAATGCCGCGACTGACTATTTTTTGCAGGTTGATCAATAACAGCGACTCATCCGCATCGTCCAAAATGGCATAATAGGGCGGCAATTGGGCGGCGGTGATAATAGGTTGATTGGCAGCGGGAAAGGCATAATCTGCAAATTCGGCTGGCTTAACCCATTTAAAAGGCTGACCTTCACAGCTTTTAGCGACGCCAGAAAAATGCTCCACTAAAAACACCTGCAACTGTACCGCTAAATCCGGATATTGATGCTTAATGGTAATCAGTGGAGTTGCCGCTAGGATGGTAATATCAAGCTCTTCTTTAAGTTCCCGCGCCAAGGCCTGTTTCGCAGATTCGCCTTGTTCAATTTTGCCGCCGGGAAATTCCCACAAGCCACCTTGATGCAATGATTGATCACGCAAGGAAATTAAAACCTGTCCTTCGGCGTTTTTTACAACACCGACAGCAACTTGAAGTCGTTTCATAATGGGGTAGTTAGAATGGAATAGAATTAAAAAAGTGTAGGCATATTTAAAAAGTCTCCATCAATGCCGGTCGGGGTTTTTAACCCCGACCGAAACGTTTGAAAACTTCAATAGATTTCAAAACGTGAGTTACGGGGTTGCAAACCCCGCCACGCTTCAGAAGCTGGAGTGCAATCGCTTTAGCTATTGCCTGTAAAAACAGCTAAAGCGGTTTTACTCCGATGCCGGTCGGGGTTTTTAACCCCGACCGGAACGTTTGAAAACTTCAATAAATTTCAAAACGTGAATGACGGGGTTGCAAACCCCCGTCACGCCTCAGTGGCTTCTCCGATGCCGGTCGGGGTTTTTAACCCCGACCGAAACGTTTGAAAACTTTAATAGATTTCAAAACGTGAATGACGGGGTTGCAAACCCCGTCACGCTTCATTAAGGTTAGTGGCTTGAGGTGCAATCCCTTTAGCTTTGCACTTTTAACCTACCCCTAAGTCCTATATTCGGCGTTGATTTTTACATAGTCATAGGAAAGGTCGCAGGTTAAAACTTCCTGGACGGCGATGCCACGACCGAGCTTAACGGTGACGGTGATTTCTTCCTGGTTCATGACTTGTTGTCCGGCTTCTTCGGTGTACTTATCATCACGGCCACCGTTTTTAACGATGCAAACATCGTCTAAATAAATCTGCACGTTTTCCAGTACCATATTTTCGACACCGGAACGACCCACGGCGGCAAGAATGCGTCCCCAGTTAGGGTCGCTGGCAAAAAAAGCGGTTTTTACCAACGGTGAATGGGCGATGGTTTTACCGACCCGCACGGCTTCTTCATTGTGCAACGCTTCTTTAACAACGATACGAATTAATTTGGTTGCACCTTCGCCATCCCGAACAATGGCTTCTGCCAGTTGTTTGCAAACATCCATCACTGCATCGGCAAAAAGGGCATAATTTTCAGTGTCCGCAGTAATTTCCGGTGCCGCTGAACAACCGCTTGCCATCAACACACAGGCATCATTGGTCGAGGTGTCGCCGTCCACAGTGATGCGATTAAACGATTGTTCAACAGCCAAGGCCAAACAGTTCTGCAATAGTGTCTGGTTAATTTTTGCATCGGTGGCCATAAAGCCCAGCATGGTCGCCATATTGGGCTGAATCATACCGGCGCCTTTGGAAATGCCGTTAATGGTGACGGGCTGTCCTGACAGGGTAATGGTTTTAGAAACGCCTTTAGGAAAGGTGTCCGTGGTCATAATCGCACGCGCAGCTTTGTCCCAATTAGACAGTGACAGGTTTTTTATAGCAGCGGGTAAAGCTGCTATAATTTTGGCGACCGGCAACGGTTGTCCAATTACACCCGTAGAAAAAGGCAACACTTGATTGGTCTCGCCACCTACGACTTTTTCCAATTCAGTACAAGAAAGCAATGCATCCTGCATACCCTGTGTACCGGTTCCGGCGTTGGCATTACCCGAATTAATCAGCAACCAGCGGGGTTGGTGAGCCAGATTGGTTTTTGCAACATGGACTGGCGCGGCACAAAATGCGTTTTGGGTAAACACGGCGGCACAGGTTGAGTGTTCGGCCATTTGAATGACTAAAAGATCATCTTTAATGGTTTGCTTGATACCGGCACAGGTTGTGCCTAGCGCTATTCCAGCGATGTTAAGCATGTTTGGAAAATCACACTGTCCTACTGCCATGAATTAATCCTCATTGTGTTTAAAAAATAGGGTGACGTTTTTAATTTTTCTTACCCTTGTCTTCATGCGTTTGCATTGCTTTTTTAGCGCCGCTAATAAGTGCGGTTGTTGGCTAAGGGCAAACGGTAAAATAACTTCGACTTCAATTTGTCCGTTTAAGTAATGGATTCTAAAATCTTCTATCGCTGTTTTAAACTCCACCAGATACTTGTCCAATAATACCTGAACATCTGCGCGGGTAAGCGGTTTTCCGGATTCAAATAAACCTTCATCATCTTCAGGATCAACATGCACCAAGACATCCATGACATCATCAAAACGACTGATTAATTCATCCCTGACGGTATCGCCGATGCTATGACCTTCGGAAACGGTGATGCGCGGATCAACAACGATATGGGCATCAATCAAGGCGTCCTCGCCCATTTGCCGGGTTCTTAATAAATGAATGCCTTCAACGCCATCAATAGCCATGATGGTTTTGCGAATTTCGGAGATTAGTTTGGGCGGTAATGAGGTATCAACCAATTCTTTGATGCTCTCCAGAACCAGACCCAAGCCAATTTTCGCAACCATTAATGCCACCACAATGGCCGCAATGGCATCGGCCAATGGATAACCCAAGATAACAGCGCCTATGCCAAATAATACGACAATCGATGAAATGGCGTCACTGCGCTGATGCCACGCATTGGCCATTAATAATTTGGAGCGGGTTTTTTTAGCAATGCGTTTGGTGTATTGATACAGCCATTCATTTACCAAAATGGACAGCGCAGCAACGCTCATGCCTAACTCATTGGGTACCGGGAGATGGTCAGGGTGTGCCATTCGATTCATCACCGACCAGGTAATGGCTCCGCCAATGGCAATTAAACTGACGCCTAAAATAACGGTAGCGATGGTTTCAAAACGGCGATGCCCATAAGGATGATCATGATCTGCTTCGCGGCTGCCCAACCTAACTGCAATAATCACTAAAAGATCACTGAGTAAATCCGATAAGGAATGAATGCCGTCAGCGATTAACGCCGCTGATTGTCCCAGAATGCCAAAACTGATTTTGAGCAGTGTCTGAAAAACATTAACCGCAGCGCCCACATAGCTGGCTCTGGCTTTTAGTTGATCCATTTTTGCAGCGTTAAGGATTTCAGCCATTACGCGCCGACTTCAAGAGTAATGCTGTATTCATGATCGCAGACTTTGGTTTCCAATACTTTATGACCATTAATACGACACCACGTAGGAATATCCTGCATAACACCGGGGTCAGTGCAAATAACTTCCAACTGGTCGCCCGCTTTAAGTTGTTTAACCTTATCCTGGGTGCGTATAACAGGCAACGGACAGAGTAGACGCCGTGCATTTAGGGTTTCTTTAATCATTTATAAGGGCAGGTGAAAGGTTAAAGGGGGCAAGGTTCAAGGTGCCTAGGCAAAGTGCGAATGGCAAAAAACCAATCCCTTTCGCCTTGTACCTTGTACCTTTAACCTCACACATACCATTCCTTGGGTATTTCTTCGTTTGTTAACGGCTTAACTTGAAGCGTTCTTTCCGATCCCTCTTTGTCCCTGATCTTAATATCGACTTGTTCGGCATGGCGACCCTGACCGTAGCGGGCAACAATTCTGGCGGCCAAATATAAATCCTCGGCAGAAGTTATTCCGTCAATCAAGGCTAATGGCCCGGTATGGCTTAAGCAATGCATACTGGTAAACTCTTTTTTATAGCCCTCCAAAAAGCGTCCTTCACCTTCTTCCCGGGCGATAATCAATTTAAAATGCTTTTCGGGTCTGATATGTCGACCCACTTTTAACAACATCACGTCATCCAGTTCGTAATCTTTGCTACCCTGAGCTTTCCATAAATCGACCAGTCTTGCCGAATAGTATTTGTCCGTCAAAAAACAGCAACCCCCCGCCGGTTGAGAATAATCATCAATACCAAATTTCTCGGCCATTGCCATTTGTGGCTTGCGTGAACGCCCGGTAATATCACATAACTTTTCTCTATCGACCCAACCTTCAATCTCCGGGCGGGTTGCGGGTAGATTCTTGGCACACATGGGACGCAACAATAAATCATCAGCACCTGACTGTTTTGACACGATGGGCATTTTTGATTTGGTTTGTGACATGGGGCGTTGGCCGATGACTTCACCGGTAATAATAAAGTCAAAATCGTTTTCAACGATCCATTGTTTGGCTTTATTAACCATGAAAATTTTGCAATCCAGGCAAGGATTCATGTGTGTGCCATAACCGTGCTTGGGATTAATCAGTACTTTTTTATATTCTTCAACTACATCAACAATATGCAGTTTTATGCCTAACTGTTCGGCAACCCATAAGGCATTATTACGCTTGGGCTTGGCTTTGTCGTTTTCACGAATGGCGTGCGTATGGCCTTCTACACAAAAACCCGTAAAAAAATTAATGCCTTCAACATGAACGCCTTGTTCCATGACTATTTTTGCCGCCAGCATTGAATCCAGACCACCGGAAATCAAGGCCACTGCTTTTCTTTGTCGACTCATAACACCTTTGTACTTAAAAATTTTGCTATTATACCCAGTTATTTTCTTTTATGGCTTCAACTTCTGTTATAGCAGTACTTCTAATAGGTCAGTCTATAAAAATGTAACCGGGCCGTATTGTCGTGCTGACTGATAAAGAAAGACCCATTATTAATGCCTGCGTATGTCCCGGATTGTTTGTTATATAAGGGATTCAATCACAATAAAATTTAGAATGAAGACACTCAAAAAACAGGGAACGATGGACATTACATGTGGAATTGATTTTGGAACGTCCAACACGACGGTCGCTATTGCCAAGGGCAATCATGAGCCAATAATTTTGGTGCCGGTAGAAGACCGGCATTTAACCATCCCCTCGACTATTTTTTTTCCGCAAGAAAATCAACCGGTTTTATTTGGCCGTAAAGCGATTAATGCTTATGTCGCCAGAGAAGAGGGCCGGTTTATGAGAAGTTTTAAGCGGGTGCTTGGAACGTCTCTTATGAAAGAAGGCACGATTATCGGTGGTAGAAAAACACAATTTGAGCATATTATTGGCCCCTTTGTTGAGAGTATAAAAAATAAGGCCGAATTAGTGGCCGACCAAGAAATCAACACGGTTGTCGCAGGCAGGCCGGTACATTTTGTCGATGGCAATGACAAGGCCGACAAGGAAGCAGAAGGCCAACTCGAAGCCATATTTACCGCCGCCGGTTTTAAAGATATCCGCTTTCAATATGAGCCCATTGCCGCCGCATTTGCGCATGAATTAACCATGGGCAATACCGAACGTTTAGCCGTCGTTATGGATATTGGGGGCGGTACATCCGATTTTACGATAATGCGTTTGTCGGAGCGTTATATCAAAAAACCGGATCGCCAAGAGGATATTCTTGCTAATGCCGGGATTAGAATGGGCGGTAATGATTTTGACCGAGCTTTAAGTCTGACCTGTTTTATGCCTTTATTGGGGCTGGGTTCTTTTTGGGGTTCCAAAGGTCTGGGTTTCCCCATAACGCCGTTTTTTGATCTTGCCGAATTGAGCAAAATTCAGTGTATGTACACGCGAAAATATAAACGGGATTTAAGGATGTTAATTAGTCAATCCAATGATAAAGTCCTTACCCATAGATTGCTGTCCATTGTCGAGGAAGAGCTGGGACACACCTTGATGTCTATTGTTGAAGATACCAAAATTCAACTGAGCGCATGCGACCAAACAACAGCGGATCTTGCTTTTATTGAAGCCGGTTTGCACTCGAAGGTAGAGCGTGAACAATTCGAAGCGTGTATCGCTGGAAGTATTGAGAACATCCAGGACACGATTAATAACTGCGTGGTGATGGCGGGCGTAAAAACAGCCGATGTGGCTCTGGTTATCTTGACGGGTGGCGGCACCGCCATGCCGATGCTGCAAAATATAACGCGGCGTATTTTTCCACACGCCGATATTTCTGACGGCAATCGCTTATCAAGTGTTGGCTTTGGCTTGGCGTGTGATGCAAGACGATATTATTTAGGGGAGCATTAAAAAAGACGGGCAGTTGGGTAGAAAGTCTCAGTCTTACTATAGCCAAAGGCGCTTTTGCATGGCGCAAACATTTTCGACATTAACACCTACCAAAGCATCAAAAATCTGGCATTAGTCCTGAAGCAGACATAGAATCGATAGTGAACACTGCGGCGTGAGAGGAATAAAGGCCAATAGTTGCCAGACGGTTACTGTAAATCAACGTCAGGTTCTTTGCCCATAGCTGACCTTCGCGGCACCAAAAAACCGATTTTCTATTGCGGTTGACCCATGGATTGTTGGCTTGCATAGGCGCTATTCAATCTTGTGATCATACCAACAACCTCAATAATGTAAGCTAATTTACTGATTAAATGCAGTAAAATTTCCCATCCCATCCCATCCCATCCCATCCCATCCAGCTATTGCCATCCGCAGCGTTCAATCATTTTTTGTAACACAATTAAAACAATTAATATAATGACAAAATAACGGAATATGATATGTTATTGTTGCAATTTTAAAATATGATATTTTGTATTAAATGTATTATTTTTTATAAACCGAGATAATGACCTATGAAAACCTGCACAAAAAGACAATTAACAGCGCTTGCAGTCACTTTGTTGACGCTCAACTTATCGGTGGCAGAAGCTCTGACGGGCGCGACAGGTCCTGCTGGACCCAGAGGCCCGGCAGGCGCACAAGGATTGAAAGGTGCAACCGGTAATGCGGGAGTAG
>CAIUYS010000575.1 GCA_903903365.1 uncultured Methylococcaceae bacterium | reverse complement strand
CTGGGGCTCGGCGTTCCCGGAAAGTTATCTGTCCCGGCTTAAGTGGGTAGCCGAAAAACCAAAGCAAAATCTTCGTGTTCTTCGTATCTTCGTGGTGAAATGTCTTAACTTGATGTCTATGAGGGGTAAAATAGCCCATCCGGTTTTAGGTCTTTAGCCTTGTACCTTTAGCCTTGTACCTTTAGCCTTGTACCTTTAACCTTGCGCCTTTAGCCTTGTACCTTTAACCTTGCGCCTTTAGCCTTGTACCTTTAACCTTGCCCCTTAAATCTTATGCCACAACAAACACAAAAACGCCTGATTCTGGTTGACGGCTCTTCCTTTTTGTTTCGCGCTTATCATGCGATTCCACCCTTAACCAATCCTCTGGGTGAGCCTACCAATGCCATTTATGGCGTATCCAACATGTTGCGCAAATTGATAGCCGAGTATCACAGTGACTACATCACGGTGGTTTTTGACGCGCCTGGAAAAACCTTTCGTAATGACCTTTATGATCAATATAAAGCGCACCGGCCACCGATGCCTGACGATTTGCGTGTTCAAATAGAGCCTTTGCACCATCTGATTCGGGCAATGGGTTTGCCGTTAATTATGGAGTCCGGCGTAGAAGCGGATGACGTGCTGGGTGCGCTGGCGCAACACGCGGAGCAACAAGGTTTTAAGGTCATTATTTCCACCGGCGATAAAGACATGGCGCAACTGGTCACCGAGCATATTATTCTGGAAAACACCATGACCAACACGCGCATGGATATTCAGGGTGTTATCGACAAGTTTGGCGTTAAACCGGAACAGATTGTTGATTATTTGGCCTTGATGGGCGATACCAGCGACAACATTCCCGGCGTTCCTAAAGTGGGTCCAAAAACAGCGGCAAAATGGTTGGAGCAGTATCAAACCCTGGAAAATCTGGTGGCTAATGCTGACAAAATTACCGGTAAAATTGGCGAGAATCTTCGTGCCAGTCTGGATCAACTGCCTATAGCCAAACAACTGACGACAATCAAGTGTGATCTTGATTTACCTTACGGTATGGACGATTTAAAACGTCAACCTGTCAATACTGACGAACTAAAAAATCAGTTAGCCGGGCTGGGCTTTTTATCGTGGTTTAAAATGCTGGATAACCAAACAGATGAAATCGTTGTTGTTGAAGAAGATGCAAAGCCTGCAATTATTGAATCCACTTACGAAACGATATTAACCCAGCAGCAGTTTAATCAATGGCTTGAGCGACTCGAAAAGGCAGAGCTGTTTGCTTTTGACACAGAAACTACCAGCCTTGATTATAGCAAAGCAGCGATTGTAGGCGTGTCCTTTGCTGTAACACCCGGCCAAGCGGCCTATATACCCTTGGCGCATCATTATACCGGCGCACCTGATCAGCTAAACCGTACCGAAATTCTGGAAAAACTCCGACCGCTTCTTGAAAATCCGGATAAAGCCAAGCTGGGGCAAAACCTCAAATATGACACGCATGTGTTGGCCAATCACGGCATAACACTGCGCGGTATTGCTCATGACACCATGCTGGAATCTTATGTACTAAACAGTACGGCAACCAAACATAATATGGATGACCTTGCTAAAGAATATTTAGGCGTAACGACTATTCATTATGAAGACGTTGCCGGCAAGGGAGCCAAACAAATCCCGTTTCAAGAAGTAGCCATCGAACAAGCGGGGCCTTATGCAGCTGAAGATGCGGACATTACTTTGCAACTGCATCAAGTGTTAATGACCAAGCTGCAACAGCACCCTTCCCTGCTTGCCTTATATTCGGAAATAGAAATACCGCTGATCAGTGTGCTTGCCCGTATTGAAAGCCATGGCGTCCTGATTGATACGGCCATGCTGTCTCAGCAAAGTCTGGAATTGGCCGGTCATATTGTGGCTCTTGAACAATGGGCTCATGATCTCGCCGGACACACCTTTAATTTAGGTTCGCCCAAACAAATCCAGAACATTCTTTACGACGAACAAAAGATTCCTGTTATCAAGAAAACGCCTAAAGGCCAGCCATCAACCGAAGAGTCCGTGCTGCAAGAGTTAGCTTTAGACTATCCGTTGCCCAAGCTGATTTTGGATTACCGTAGTTTAAGCAAACTAAAATCGACTTATACCGATAAACTGCCGCAGCAGGTTGATGACAAAACGGGGCGTATACACACCTCCTATCATCAGGCGGTAGCGGCTACCGGAAGATTGTCTTCTTCCAATCCCAACTTGCAAAACATCCCCATCCGCAGCGAAGAGGGACGCAAGATACGACAGGCCTTTATTGCCCCGCAAAGTTATAAAATTGTCGCAGCTGATTATTCGCAAATTGAACTGCGCATTATGGCGCATTTATCCGCTGATGCCGGCTTGCTAAAAGCCTTTAGCGCGGGTGAAGATGTTCACAGAGCGACAGCGGCAGAAGTATTTGGCGTAGCTTTAGATCAAGTCACCACCGATTTGCGGCGTTCGGCAAAAGCGATTAACTTTGGGCTGATTTACGGCATGTCTTCTTTTGGCTTGGCCCAACAACTCGGTTTGTCACGTAGTCAGGCGCAATCGTATATAGATTTATATTTTACGCGTTATCCGGGCGTTAAAAATTATATGGACAGTATTAGAGAACAGGCCCGCGAACAAGGTTATGTTGAAACCTTATTTGGCCGCCGTTTGTATTTACCGGAAATAAAATCACGCAATGCAGCTCGTCGCCAATATGCCGAACGCACGGCCATTAATGCGCCCATGCAAGGCACAGCGGCTGACATTATTAAACGCGCCATGATTAAGACTGATCAGTGGTTACTGGAAGACAAACCGGATGCAAAAATGATTATGCAAGTTCACGATGAACTGGTATTTGAAGCGGCAGAAGATCAGGTCGATCATTATAGCGCTATGATTAGAGACATCATGAGTTCAGCAGCTGATTTGAGTGTACCGCTAATTGTTGATATAGGTGTGGGTAATAACTGGGACGAAGCGCATTAATCTTTTTAATGTTGATGAAACTTTTCTTTCATCCTGAAGTCATAGAAACTGCAATACCTTATGGGTGTTGAATCAGCCGTCCTCCCTCAGTTAATCGGCTGATTACTCTTAAAACCCCAAAATATTTTTAATACGTTGGGGTTTTTTTTGTTTAAGCGCTTATTCTAACTCAGGTTCAGAGAACTCAACCGGCTTAAACAAAAGATCAAGTGCCTTATGAACTTCATCAATACCCATTTTTTTCAACGATGAAAACAACTGTATCGTCAATGGAAAGTTAATATCAACAAGCTCTTTTTGAACTTGTAACAAGGTATTTTTGGCGGCGCCATAGTTTAATTTATCAGCTTTGGTTAACAATATATGTAACGGCAAACCGGTGTGCTGACACCATTCAATCATCTGCCAGTCAAATTCGGTTAAAGGATGACGTACATCCATCACTAATATGATTCCACACAATGACTTCCGTTGGGTTAAATATTTTTCCATTAACTCATGCCACTTTTTCTTAACTGCTACAGGTACTTTGGCGTAACCGTAACCCGGTAAATCGACAAAGCGTTCCGTTGAATTAATTTCAAAAAAATTGAGCATCTGGGTTCTACCCGGCGTTTTACTAATTCTGGCTAAACCGTGCTGCCGGGTTAACGTATTAATTGCACTCGACTTGCCTGCATTTGAGCGTCCTGCGAACGCCACTTCCCTGCCCTGATCTTCAGGTGTATCTTTAAGATCCGGTGAACTGTTAATAAATTTTGCTTGGTGATAAACTGGGTTCATCGTTGCCTCGCTTAAGCTTGCTAATTAGGGTAAAATCTGGCTACACCTTGCAGCCTGCATACATACATTAAAGGCTATCGTAAAATGACTACTTTATTCCAAAGGGGAACCCGATGAAAAAAAAACTGCTGGCACTTTCACTAGCCCTGGCGTTTACCAGTACTTCAGCTATTTTACATGCAGAGGGCACTATTAGAGCAGGAAAAGAAAAAGCAGCCGCTTGTATCAGTTGTCACGGAGACAATGGTAACAGCTTGGTATCAACATTCCCAAAGCTTGCAGAGCAGCATTCTTCCTACCTGATAAAACAGCTACAGGCCTTTAAAACCGGTGCACGTAAAAATCCCATGATGTCTGCTATAGCGATGGGATTATCTGATGCTGACATGGTTGATATCGCAGCTTACTACGCTGCACAAAAAGTTTCAGCTAACGAATTGCCGATTTTAGATGATGATGAGGATGAAAAACCTGCAACCACAGACGCTGAGAAAAAAACTAACGACAAGGATCCCCTTCAAGCTATTATTGCCCAAGGCAGTGACCTGTACCGCAACGGCGACCTGTCCCGTGAAGTTTCCGCCTGTATCGCGTGTCATGGCCCCTTTGGCGAAGGCAACAAACCGGCTGCATTTCCGGCTTTAAAATCACAACATGCTGATTATTTAATAAAGACACTCACCGATTTTAAAACCGACGCACGCAGTAATAATCCTGAAAACATGATGCACATGATTGCCAAAAAAATGACTGATGAGGAAATAAAAGCAGTTTCTTATCGTATATCGATGATGAAATAAGCTAAAACATTGACTATCGAATCGTAACTTTTTTTATTGTTTTTATCTAAACTGCACACTCATTGAGAACTAACCATGCTTAAAAAAAATGCTCAAACCGGTCTGTTGATCTTGTTATTTTCCAGTTCTTTTCTGTTGAACGCGGAGCCTGCAGCAGTGGGTTATGAAACCCTTGCTCCCGCTCAACCCACACTAAATCCGGCTAAAATTGAAATTATTGAGTTCTTTTGGTACGGCTGTCCACATTGCTATAGTTTTGAGCCTTTACTTGAAGAATGGGTCAAAAAACTTCCCAAAAATGTTGAATTTATCCGCCAACCTGCGGCATTTAATGAACTTTGGAGCAAGCATGCCAAAGCTTATTACACTGCCGAAGCATTGGGTGTTGTTGATAAAGTTCATGCTGATTTATTTGATGCCGTGCAAAACAAAAAAGAAAGTCTCGATACTGAAGAAGCATTGGCCAAGTTTTTTGTAGCGCATGGCGTTACTGAATCCCAGTTCCATGAGGCCTTCAATTCGTTTGTTGTCGACGCTAAAATGCGCCAATCGCCGTTAATGGCAACTCGTTACGGTATAACCGGGGTTCCTGCCGTTATTATTAACGGCAAATACAAAACGAATGGCCCCTTGGCGGGATCTCATGAAAAAATGATTGAGGTTATGAATCTTTTGATTAAGCAGGAAAGCAGTAAAAAATAATAGTAAGGGGAGCAATGATTAGCTTGCTCCCCTTTTTATTTGCACGATGGATTTACCACATCAAATCATCAGGGATTTGATAATCTGCATAAGGATCGTCTTTAGTGTCAACGGCACTGGTAACTTGTTCATTATGAACAATAATACTGCCAGCATCACGTAAGCTTATTTTATTAGCTACGTCAGACGAAACCACTTCATAACTTTCCCCCAGCTTTACAACAGCCAACTTGCCACGAATAATTTGATCACGCATGGTTTCAGAGACATACAGTGTCTTTACTTTATTATGATCATTAAAATGGAACGGTAATCCGTCCGCATCTTTAGGTTGCCTATTAAGTTCTATTAACTGTTTAACTTGTGCAATTAGGTGTTTTTGCTCTTCTTGCTGCGTTCTTAATTGATTGAGTTCGCGGTCTCTATCGGCTTTTTCTGTTTGTGCTTTTTTAGCCAGTTCTTTAGCCTCATCAACCACGATTACATTGTTCTTGCGTAGCTGTTGAGTTTGTTTAAGCTTATCGGATTTAACACTTTTAGCGCGAGCGGAACTCACCAAACCGGATTTTAATAATTGCTCCTGCAACGATAATTTTTGCTTGCTCATCACCTAATTCTCTTACGTTGTAATTTTGATAATTGTAGTTTATTTTTAAAAATGCGTCAGGAGTGTCCGCTATTGATCTCTGTTAACTTTTCAACAAGCAATACGATTGAGTATTATCATAACAGCTAAAGTACAACTAACAAGCCTGGAATTATTGTCGTTGTTTAATATTTACATTAAAACCGGACAAAGCCCATTATGAAAATGGGCTAACGGAACTATTAAATAATGTTCATATCACGCTCATGTAACTGCATGTTAATAATTTTAAGTGTGGCCAAAACACCAGAAAAAACCTGATTAGAATGCACCGCCCGGGTTTTGCGCAATTCATTGCCGCAAGCCCAAGTGATTACACACTCGGTTAAGGCATTGGTATGTCCGCCTCGGGGAATCCTCACTTCGTAATCAACCAAGGCCGGCAAATTATAATTATGCAATATCATCACCTTGTTGATGGCATCTATAAAGGCATCAAATCCGCCATTACCGGAACCTGAAGCAATATGTTTGACTCCATTAACATTAACCCGAATACTGGCCGTTGACTCTAAATCAAGACCACTGGTAATAGAGCAGTTCAACAATTTTATATGTTGGTAACTCTTGCTTTCCAGCACATCAGCAATAATAAAGGGCAAGTCATCGGTGGTGATAGTTTGTTTTGAATCGCCCAAGCTGACGATTCGTTCCAGCACTTTTTTCTGATTTTCTTCAGATAGATCAAGCTCTAAAAGTTCCAGATTTTTTTTCAATGAAGCTTTTCCACTCATTTTACCTAAAGCATAACTTCGGGTACGAGAAAAACGTTCAGGGCCTAACTTGGTTTTATATAAGCCTCCCTTTTGATCGCCATCCGCATGAATCCCGGCAGTTTGTGTAAAAACATCAGCACCAATAATAGGAGCATTAGCCGCAACCCGTTTTCCGGAAAAATTTTCAACCATGTTGCTAACACGCACAATATGACTCTCATCAATAGCGAGCTGCATATTCATTTTATCACGCAGTACCACGGCGACTTCAGCCAAGGAAGCATTACCCGCCCGCTCACCCAGGCAATTAATGGTGCAATGAATGGATCTTACCCCGGCACGAACGGCCGCCATAACATTGGCCGTTGCCAATCCATAATCATTATGGGGATGAAAATCAAATTGCAGCTCAGGATAACGAATGCACATATCACTCAGGTTTTTTAACACCTCTTCAGGCGACAAGACACCGAGGGTATCTGGCAACATAAAATGTTTAATGCCAGAATAGCGCAAGTTATCCATTAAAGCGTAAACATAGTCAGGACTGTTTTGATAACCGTTTGACCAATCCTCCAGATAAACATTAACCTTCAGGCCTTTTTCCAGCGCGTACTTAACTGTTTGCAAAATATCGTCGGTATGCTGAGCCAGCGTTTTTCCCAACTGTTCATGACAATGTTTTTCGCTACCTTTGGTAAGTAAATTAATAACCTCACCGCCCGTTTCTAAAATCCAGTCTACGCTTTTGGTATGATCAACAAAACCGAGCACTTCAACGCAGCCGTTGAAACCTTCCTGTTTTGCCCATTGGTTAATGTTGGTGACGGCCTCTTTTTCGCCTTCAGAGACCCGCGCAGAAGCGACCTCAATCCGGTCAACCCGAAGTGACTGCAACAACGCTTTGGCAATATTGACTTTTTCTGTAGGCGTAAAAGAAACACCCTGAGTTTGTTCACCATCACGCAAGGTGGTGTCCATCAATTGTATAGTTCTGGAATCTGTGGGCATAGTTAGTGACTGTGGTTTTTCATGATTGATTTCTAGTGGCGCAGGATGGCGTAAAGTGTCAACGAAATTCACTGCATAGCTTATTGATTATGATGGGGTTCCAGTTTCGTCTCTGGCCATTCCAAGCACTAATGCGGCTCGACTATGAAATAATTCTCCAACCATTATGCATATTATACTTATCAAAAACCCACTTTTCAGAGTCTTCATTTATTGGCTTGAGGTGTTCCCTGATCTTTTTGCCGGCCTCTAACAATCCATCATATACTATTTGCCCTGATGGGTGTGGCATAGCTATCCATTTTAAAGACTTATCATTTATTATCTGCTTTCTGATACAGTTAATAAATACTGATTGCGCTGTGTTACCCAGTAACACGATGATATGGGGAGATAAACCAAATGACTCGTCAGTCGAGTTAAAATACTTGATTACATCATTCATGTTATTTATAACATATTCAGAAACGGCATTTGAACCTGACTCTGAATAACCCTGAGTTGCCTTCAAATCCATAAATCTAAAATTATCAAATACATTGCCTGTATTTTTATCATTGATACCGTTTAGCATGATTTCGCAGCGTCTAAAAAACGGTTTATTTTTGTGATACTTATTTTTTGCTCCCGCAGTTCTAAACCAATCTCCCATATCTAAAATTCCGCTATTGGGCTGATCTACAGTAGGTTCAGACGCAACAAAAAGTATTCTTTCTTCTGCTTTGTTCCATTTAATAATATCGTAAGGTGTAAATTTCCAACTATCCATTTTTACCTCGGCATAACTTAAAAGCTAAGCGTAAAGAGGGATAAACCTAAGTAAATCCCGGTCTACCAATCTAAAATCCTTAAGCCCAAAGCCAAGGATAAGTTTGTTTATGTTGCTTTTCATACTCGGTGATCTTATCGACATGCTTCAAAGTCAAGCCTATGTCATCCAACCCGCTTAATAGATTGCTTTTACGAAACGGGTCTATATCAAAGCTAATACCATTGCCAGCCGGTGTAATAACTTGCTGATTTTCGAGATCAACAACAAAACGTACGCCTTCATTAGCACTAATTTCTGTCATCAGTTTATCCAACTGATCTTTATTGACCTTTATCGCCAAGATACCATTTTTAAAACAGTTGTTATAAAAGATATCGGCATAACTGGTAGATATGATGGTGTTAAAACCATAATCGGCAATCGCCCAAGGCGCATGCTCGCGTGAAGAGCCACAACCAAAATTATCACCGGCTACCAGAATTTTGGCACCTTTGAAGGCCGGTTTGTTCAGCTCAAACTCGGCGTTATCAGTGCCATCATCATTAAAGCGCCAGTCGTGGAATAGATGTACGCCAAAACCACTACGCTCAACTCTTTTTAAAAACTGCTTGGGAATAATCTGATCAGTATCAACATTGCTTCGATCCATCAAAGCAGCAATACTTTCATGTTTTTTATACGGTTCCATAATTTTTCCGGTTTGCCTGTGTGTTAAAGGTTACGAATATCAACAAAGTGACCCGCTGCGGCTGCTGCGGCTGCCATTGCAGGTGAAACAAGGTGTGTGCGACCACCTTTACCCTGCCGTCCTTCAAAATTACGGTTTGAAGTCGATGCACTACGTTGACCCTTGGTCAGTTCATCACCATTCATCGCCAGACACATTGAGCATCCTGGATCACGCCATTCCCAACCCGCTTCAATAAAAATCTTGTCCAAACCTTCTTCTTCAGCTTGGTTTTTAACATGATAAGAACCTGGCACTGCAATCGCCGTAACTCCTTTGGCCACTTTTGTGCCTTTGGTTACTTCGGCAGCAATTCTAAAATCTTCTATACGGCCATTGGTACAAGAACCAATAAAAACAAGATCAATAGCAATGTCGGTTATTTTTGTATTGGCAGTCAAGCCCATATAAGCCAGTGCACCTTCACACGCTTTACGTTTAATTTCATCATCAAAACTTTCTGGCGCAGGAACAACGCCGTCAACACCGACAACCTGTTCGGGAGAAGTTCCCCAAGAAACCTGCGGGGCAATCGCAGCAGCATCAAGCGTAACCGTTGCATCAAATACCGCACCCTCATCGCTGGGTAAGGTTTTCCAGTAAGCCAATGCTTGATCCCAATATTGACCGGAAGGCGCAAATTCGCGGCCCTTAAGATATTCGTAGGTTTTATCATCCGGCGCGACCAATCCGGCTCTGGCTCCCGCTTCAATAGCCATATTGCACAGCGTCATCCGACCTTCCATGGAAAGATCCCGGATTGCCGAACCGGTATATTCAATCACATAGCCTGTACCGCCAGCCGTACCAATTTTGCCGGTAATAGCCAGAGCAATATCCTTGGCAGAAGCGTATTTGGATAAATGGCCATTAACCACCACCTGCATGGTTTTTGATTTTTTCTGCGGCAACGTCTGGGTTGCCATCACATGCTCAACTTCAGAAGTACCGATACCAAATGCAAGTGCGCCAAAGGCACCATGAGTCGCTGTGTGACTATCCCCACAAACGACGACCATTCCCGGATGAACAAAACCATGCTCAGGAACCACAACATGAATTACACCGTTGTTCGGATTTTTCATGTCATATAGGTTCAACCCGTTATCAAGGCAGTTTTCAGCCATGGTTTCAATTTGTTTCTTGGCTATCGGATCGGCAATCGGCAGGTCGCGATTTTTGGTAGGTACACAGTGATCCATCGTAGCCAATATGCTATGCGGGTTACGTACCTTTCGTCCAGAAAGTCTCAGACCTTCAAAAGCCTGTGGACTGGTAACCTCATGCATAAGATGGCGATCAACATAAATCAAAGGAGCTTGGCCAGCTTCATCAACCACAAGATGGCTGTCCAAAATCTTTTCGTACATGGTCTTTTTCATAGCGTATTCCAAAGCTTACATACAGACTCTTTATTGAGTGTATGGCGTGTTACAGGATCAATCAGACAAGCATATTAAAATTATGCATAATTGGTTATTATCCCCCAGAATAGGCCCGGTTTGCAATTCAGGGTTATTTAGTTTAGCCATATATACACTTTCACATAAATAATTTCTATTTCGACAGATACTATCCCTTCAAGGGATGTTATCTGTATGATCTTACAGCATAGT
>CAIUYS010000574.1 GCA_903903365.1 uncultured Methylococcaceae bacterium | reverse complement strand
GTATAAAAACGATCAAGGCAATCATGTAGGCTTTTAGAGTTCCCGCCCCGTATGCTTTTGCTGCGAAATAAATAGACAGCATAAAAATCAATAAAGCGAGTGAATTTAGTATCTGAAGACTTTCTGGTGTAGCACTTAATAAAGGAGCGCCCAATACTGCGAACAACCATTGAAGCCAAGATAGAAAATAGTTCGAAGGGTCACCCAATGCCGCCATGAATCCATCGCGATGATAGGTATTCATGATTTCAAACATCAGGGTATACGACCCTACCGAATCATAATGTGGCAGGTTCTGTTCGTAAAACGCTTTTACGTAGAAATAAGAAAGCACATGAAAAACAAGTGCAGTTACTAAAACTAGAATGATTCCAGCATCTAACTTTCTGTATTTTTTTAAGTCAAAAGTCATCTTTAATTTCAAAATTTATGGGTTAAAAATAGATCTTACCAAAACCGGACATTACTATTCATATTCATCTACCTAGCATTATTGTCAAGTGCTCTGCTTCAGCCTCACTCAATGGCCTATTGGCAATATGTTTGTAGGCAATCCGGAATGATCGAGCGGCCTCAATCCAGCTGAATGCGGTGATATTGGCATAACCACGCTGTTTCAAGTCTAAGCGCAAAGCGCTATCGTTCCAGACCATGGCGATTTTGGTTGCCATATCTTCTACAGAATAGGGGTCGAAAAATATTGCGGCATCGCCCGCTATCTCAGGCAAGCAGGACGCCATGGAGCAGACAACAGGGATACCTGTCGCCATTGCCTCAAGTACCGGAATACCCAGTCCTTCGAAAAGCGACGGAAAAACCACCAACTCGGCCCGTGCAAACAGATGCTGCATAGATTCATCATCAAGAAAGCCCGTAAAGAAAACCTGATCACTCAATCCCAATACCCTTAGTTCATGCTGAATACTCTCTGCACAGCTATCAACGGGCTTCCCAGTACACACCAGGGGAATAGTCAGTTTTTGCGTATCTCTTAGCAGGGCCAGGGCCTGAAATAAACGAATATGGTTTTTGTGTGCCCAAGTCTTTGCGGGGTAGAGAGCAAAACACTGTGGCAACTTAAGTTTTTTCAAAGTGTCTTCGCTGTCCCTTGATGGAAAACCGACTGACGTAATTTCAGCACCACGCGGTATCACCGCAATCTTGGTGGGCGACAAGCCAAAGTGCCTTATTAGGTCCTGCTTGGTCCAATGTGTTGCAGTAACGACCAGCGATGCTTCCTCACAGGCCTGCCGATAAAGCCAGTTGCGGAACTCGACTTCTTTTTTTGAGAACAACTCGGGCAAGTGGATATGCTGCAGATCCCAAGGTTCAAAGATAAAGGGTAAATTCGTAGGAAAGTATCTTTGGTAAGGGAAATGCACCACCTCAACGCCCGCTTGTTTGAGCTTCTGCGTCAGCTGAGTAGCTGAATTTGAAAACGCGGGCAGCGTACCCCTGCGCAAGATTTTCCGGACCGCATCTTTAATAATTTGGGTAAACGACACTGTTACTTCAGCTCCTGAGGTAACAGGCAGCTCACAACGTAAGGGAGGCCACGCAACTATGTCTTGCCCCGTACCCAGGTAGGCACGTATCCACTCAGATTCACCGCCTGGACCGATCACAAACTGCTGATCATCCGGCCCATTCTCTTGCGCCAAAGCTGCGAGAAGTTTGAGCAAGTTTGTCTCAATGCCACCGGCACTACCGGGGAGTAACTGTCCATAGATGGCGACCTTTGGGATTGACTCACTGATTGCAGAGGGCATGATTATTTATCTCCCTGGCGTAGTAGGCTCGCGTAGTGCTCAACAGTCTCGCGGTCACAGTGCTGCAAAAGGTGAAACTCCTTAGACAAACATCTGATTGGATCGAACAGACTGATATAATGTCCCAAAATAATATTGTACCAATCTCTTGCCCAGCATTCAGCTTTGGCGCAGCCAAGCAACTTGGACAACTTTGTCAAAACATACTTTATGCCACCCACAATTCGAATCTTAAACAGACTCGGGCATCCCTGCGAACCGTCACGTAAATACTTCTCCCTATACAGCGCCTTATATCTCTCCTGCTTCGCCAGTTGGGCACGAAAAACCTCGGACTCACCCCAATCGCGCCAATGCAAAATAGCTACATCTTTTGTATAAACAATATCATGTCCTGAATAAAGTACCCTGGCAGTGAGGTCTGGATCAATTCCATAGTCCATGAACTCTTCGCTGAAACCTCCAAGCCGCTGCAATATTTCAGTCCTAAGAACGCCCTGATTGACATTCAAAATCCCCGTTTCGGACATTCCGCCAATGTAGGGCGCAGTTGAAAACGGTCCCTGAACATCCCTTACCTTAAGCCCTACCATTCCAATATGCGGGTTACCATCAAGTATCCGAACGGCCTTTTGGAGGCCGTGATCGACAATGACGTTATCATCGCTGAGCCAACAAACATAGGGGCTATCAAGAATTGAAAAGATTTCATTATACGCCTTTGCCTGGCCTAATTTTTTTGTATGCAACATCACAACGATCTCATCCGACTCTATACCTCTCAAGTAATCGATGGTATCAAATGTTGAGCCCGCATCCGTTACATAAATTTTTACCGGAATTGAAGTATTACTGAGAATGCTCTCGATACATTCGCGCAAGCGGTCAGGTCGATTGAGTGTCCCGACCACAACCGAAAGAACGTAGTCCTTCTCTATTGACATATACTAATTTCCATTTTTGTTGACATACAGGCAGTGCATAAAAAGCGGTTGACCTGTCGTCGGCGAATCAACTTGGTTCTTGATGCCGGAAAACCGGAATCCGATATTGACCAGCAAATCATGCGCTTCCTCAAACAAGGGCTGCCCGTCATACATGAGTACAAACGACATCTCGATCAGAACAAATTTTGCCGCTCGGAAGGTCTTCTCTCCTCCTCGTATGACCTTATCCTCCAACCCTTGCACATCAATTTTGATCAGAATTTCCTTTTCAAGTGTATCTAAATCTATCAAGTCATCCAGCCGACATACTGTCACCTCCACCTCGTTTTGTTGGCCAGCCGTCTGCGGGAACTCTTCAATCGAGATCTTGCTGACAGATAGTAAGGACGAGGCAGGCGCATAGGCATTTTCAAACAATACAGCACGTTCCTCGCGATCTGAAACCGCGCACTCGAATACAGTCAAATTCTTGATCACTTTTTCGCGCTGTCTGATCTGTGCCGCGCAACCAGGCAGTGGCTCTATTGCGATAGTCTGTTTTGCATCGAAGTAGGTTGAAAGAAATTCGGCTAATTCACCGTTATTCGCGCCGATGTCCAGGATCGTTTTGATGCCCCCGCTCACTCGCAACCACGTCCATATATCAGGTGAACTTCCTGCTGTGCTCCCATTCAATCGACGCATCTCATAACCTAGCCAATTTAGAACTCGACGAACCATTCTCTTACTACCCATTCTGAACTCCTAAAAACCGCTCTGCCGGATAGACAAACGGTGTGCCGTTAATAATACCATCACAAATAAGGTCCAACCCCGGATCTACACCGGGCATTAATTGTTCCAGGGATTTAATCGCTGGGCGGTAGGGGGGCCATGCATCTGTCGGCTCCATAAAACCGAAGGGGATCATGCGCCTGTAGAAAAAATGATAGGCATATTTCAACGCTCGCAAGCGGGTTTCGGCATCCAGTCGCTTGCCTAATGGCAAGCTGTTCAAAATACCTATATATTCATCCCGTGTTGACGCATCCATTGTAACCCCCTTGTTCCGTATCCACGCCTCGCCGGCGACGATAACTGGAATGCCGATGCTCGTCAGTTCCACGCCGGTCTTGGTTCCATAAATAAGCACGCTGTCGCAGCGCTCCATCACGGCATAAGTACTTACAGTACTTTCGGGCGGAATAACTTTCACATTTGGTGGAAGTTCATGCCAAACTTTACAAATTTCCTTAAGTAGGGGCTGTCTGGACGGAAGCGTACCACGAACTTCCGCCGGATGGATTCTGATCACCAGTTGCAAGTCGGGGCGTTGTGCGAAATATTCGATTGTATCCAGAACCCAACTAAGCATGCTAGGGAAAGCATTCGCATGGTAATGCAATTGTGCATCCCACATAACGTTTGTGAGCATCCCAATAATTGGCTTCGAACGATCCAGACCCAGTTCATCAGCAATTTTGTCGAACTGTTCATCCGGCTTATCATGAAACCAGATCCAATCGTTGGTGCCCTGCCAGCGGCTGCGCAAATATTCTGTGATCTCAGCCTCGAGTGCATCGTTCCAAGGCATGGTTTCCCATGCTTCCACGGGTTCGTCTAGCAAGGTGTGGTGATAGGTATCATCATGACTGAAGATAAAGCACTTTTTCCGGTAGGCGATATTCCAATTGACTACTCGCGTTCCAACTTTACGCAACACCTCACCAACCACGCCCTGTGGACAGTAGATACCATGATTGAAACAGGAACTTGAAAATTGGTATTGTCGAGTAAGCTGATTGACGCCTTCAGCGGTTAATATTGCCGCTTCCAGGTAGCGCCGCACCACCACCTCCCCCAACGGTTCATGCTCAAGGTTTCCGCTCGCAAAATACCTTAGAGCGCCGGCATATGCATGCTCTCCTACTGCAATGCCATCCAGATGAAAATCAGGTAACTGTTCCAGTGGCACTTCCAAGGCCAAGTTCTTGGCACGCTGGCGTGCTGCACTATCAATCAGGTCGCCCAATTTATGATTGTGAAGCCCGAGCGGTGCGAACAGGTATTGACCAGTCTGCTGGCATGCATCACATAACCTCCCCTGAATACCGTAGTCAGCAATGACTTGAGGGTCAGGAATTGTTGGATATTCAACGCGAAGACAGGTCGGCAATACTGCGTCACATAGGAGCGTGTGAACTCGCGCACCGCGCAATGTCAGGGCAACTGCCAAGAGGCTTTCCAGTGAACTAAGCGCAGCAAAGCCTCCCACTGTTGTGGCAATCAAGACATTTGGTCCATTTTGCGCATTTTCTTTGGCTTTCGACCAAGCCAAGCTTTCTTTCCTGAGCAGTGTCCCCCAGTCTGGTAGGTTTTCACCATGCTCAACTTTATGTGAGACACTGCCAATTGGCATGGTAGCTCTAATTTTTTTTAACCAACGAGAGAATTTCATCAGGATTATTCTATTAGTCATAAGTTATTTAGTTTGTAAATGCTTTTCGAATACTGGCTGAGGGAAATAGTTTGATTATAATAAGTGAAAGATAATAGGCGGTGCGCAGTGACACTCGAAGATTTGAATTCCGTAGATTAGATACATAAAACACTATTGAATCGTGACATGAAAAAATCCCCCAGAATAATTTCATTCGCTCCAATAGGCATATTGATCGATCATTATGTCCGCGATTCTTAGTCCCCATGCGATCAATACCATACGACTTATTGTCAAAGCTAGAATTTGCCTTTATGGGCATCCCAAGGTAAGTTGGATTAAGCAAGCCATCCTCATAGGCAATGCCAAGGAACTCTGCTATATCACGCATCATATCCTCTGGCATAGCCACCAAATCCTCGTATGCCAATATCTTGTAGCGATCTGCTCCGATTTTTGCCTTGTTTGTCATTGCGAGCCTAACTGATTCATTCCAGTCATTAATGGCCCGGGGCAATATGTCCTCCACTAGAAGTACACCCCCAAGGCGCAGTTTCATAGTTTTCTCTGAAACATAACGCGAGATAGGATCACGAAGTATATGTATAAATTTGGAATTTGGCACATAAAAGCAATTTTATCTGCATAACGTTCTGTAACCAAAGGAGTTTTCAGTACAAAATATTCGGGGCGTTCCATATACACGCTCTCCGCCCCCGGTACACTTTTTATCGTGGCTTGCCCTAGTGCTGCAATAACATGGCAGAACAAATTGATTGATGATTTTTTGATTTCATCCAAGTATGCTTTTTTAAATAATCTGGTGTCAGGCCATACAGGAATGTCCAGACCAAGCTTACCGGATAACTTTTCTTGCTCTTTTTGCTGAGATGGCGAATGAAAAAAAATAGCTTGTTTACCCTGATCATTCTCGACAAATTCTTCTTTAAAGTATTTTGCCAAATCAGTACATTCTGTTTGTTCGTAAAATAGATGCAATAAAGGCGTTTCACGCGGAAAGGAGAGTACAGATGGGTTCCAATCAAGGAGTCGGCATAATAACGAAGTACCCGAGCGAGGAGCGCCAGCGATAAGTAATGGCGTAAAAGAATGTATTTTCATGTTAAAAATATATTTAATAGGTATAAGATACATAAATCAAAAGCTAAGTTAATTACGTAATAACCAGTGCTAAATTTTTTCATCTAGTGATCTGCTGCTTCATTATATTGGCAAATTCTCGACCCAACCTGAGATAACCCCGTGTTGTTAGGTGTATTCCATCTCCTGACAACTCAAATTTGTCAGCCGAAATCATTGCCAAATTG
>CAIUYS010000573.1 GCA_903903365.1 uncultured Methylococcaceae bacterium | reverse complement strand
GTCTATTTTCCTACCGAAACAAAAAGTGATAAAGAGTCTTATATCACTTTAATCTGGGCAGGTGAAAATACTAAAACGGGTGGTTTCAAAAAAGCCAGCTGCACATTACTGGGCTCTTTGGGTGGAATCTCTGAGTTAATTATCGATGATAAAGTCATCATACAGAAAAAGAACTAGATTTTACTTTGCTTTCTGATTAAGTCATGTAGGTTCGGCATGATGTTAATCGGGAGCTTTTTAAGGTATTTTGCCCGCCGACTGCTTAGGCGCATGGCGTAACACGCAGTTGCTGTTACGCAATTATCGACTGGCAATACGAGCGGGCATCAATCATCCAATTCAAAAAAGGTAAGATCAGAAAATAACATGCTAAAACAACAAATAAGTAATTTTTATGACAAAAAGAATGGTTAAGGGAGTTTTAAAAACGTGGAAAGAAGATCGAGGGTTTGGCTTTATCAAACCGGATGATGGCGGTAAGGATATTTTTATACATATTTCTGCACTAAACGCCGTAAGTCGAAGACCCACAACAGGTGATGTAATTTATTACCAAATTGCCAAAGATAATCGCGGCAAATACAAAGCCATTAATGCCCAAATTGAAGGTGTAAGCCTTACAGACGATAAGGCCGAAGACTTGTTAAAAACCGGCAACCGCAAAAAAAGAGCGATAGTCATGGCAATTGGGTTAATTATTATTATCGCTGTTGCTGCATTTCTTAGCTATAAATAGTAAACAAGACAGATTTTCAAAAACAGATAGACGTCCAAAGTGCAATCCCCCTATTAGTCAATGTCGGCAATCCAGGCCGTTATTGCCAAGTTTATTCCCGATAAAAATTGACCGATAGTTTAATTATTTTCCCTGTAGGTGCCAAGAAGTCGGCTCTTACAGGGGAATAATTATTCATGGCAACAGGCTATTCTGTTGCGCCATGAAATCCTTAATGGCTTTATTAAGGTAGCACACAGAAAATACCTCCCAGGATTCGCTTAGTCCCCAGGCTCCGGCATCACTGCCCACAGCTTAAGCGAAAGTCGTTTAAAAAATGGGAGTACAACAGTCCAGCTATTGCCTATAAAACAGCTAAAGCTGTTTTACTCCAACTGTATTTTAGAATGCTTAACTGTGGGCTTTGACGCTCTGGCGTGGGAACGATGGGGTGGCTGATTATTTTTTGCGAGTAGCCTAAGCAGCTATTTACACTTTACTTACCGGCCTCAGGTAACAAAGATTCTCTATAGGTATTACGGATTAATTGATCCAGCGATTTTTCGTTTCCGGGTCGTCCTCAAAACTGGGGCATGAATTTTTTAAGGCGTGACTATTCATTAACATGAATCCTGTATTTTTCAAATAATGTATAAAGTGTCGGTCGTGTGATTCCGAGCAGTCTTGCTGTATTTGAAATATTGTTATTGGAATGTGTCAGCGCTCTTTTAATGGCAATGGTCTCAGCTCCCTCCCGAACTTCTTTTAAATTGAATGGCATTGAAACATCAATGCTATCCTCAAGCTCCAGATCGTCAAAAGTGATGCTGGTATCGTCAGTCATAATCACTGCGCGTTTTATTTTATTTTCTAATTCCCTAATATTCCCTGGCCAGGAATAGGTTTCAATAGCTTTTGCTGCTTCTTTGGTAAAGTTTTTTATTTTCTTGTTATTGGCTTCAGAAAAACGTCTTAGAAACGCGGTGGCAATCGTAATTGCATCGCCCTCCCTTTCTCTTAAGGGAGGAATATTAATGGTAATTTCACTAATTCGATAATATAAATCAAGCCTGAACCTACCCTCATTGATAAGAGTTTGCAAGTTTTGATGGGTGGCACAAATAATACGCACATCTATCGGTATCTCACGCCGCCCGCCGATTCGCTCTATGATTCTTTCTTGAAGAAAACGCAATAACTTCGATTGCAGGGAAAAAGGCAGGTCACCGATTTCATCCAGAAAAAAGGTGCCTTTGTGGGCATATTCAATTTTTCCTTTTGTTTGTTGAGAGGCACCGGTAAAAGCGCCTTTTTCGTAACCAAACAATTCGCTTTCAAGTAGATTTTCAGGAATGGCTGCGCAGTTTACGGCAATAAAAGGCTTGTCTTTCCTGTCACTTAAGCCATGAATAGCTTTAGCGAGTACCTCTTTGCCCGTACCACTTTCTCCCAATAATAAAGTCGTCACATTGGTGGGTGCAATTCTTTCTATCTTACGGGAAAGCTCTTGCATTTTTTTACAAGAAGCGATAATTCCAGCTAAAGGT
>CAIUYS010000572.1 GCA_903903365.1 uncultured Methylococcaceae bacterium | reverse complement strand
CTCATTTCTGATGATGATTTCTCGGGAAATGATTGCAGGAACAAAGCCTTGCGCAAAATGACCCAGCTTGTCAAAATTATTACGGTCAAGTTTAAATACCTGTTTAAACCAGTCAAACAAAGGCACTTCGGCGTAAGTGTAATGCCCTCCTATCATTAAAATCAGGCAAAGAAACAGCAGCAAACCATAAGCCAGTCCGGTTAAGGGAAAGCGCGTCCGAGTCGCCGCCAGAACAATAAAAGCCACGATTGCTGGTATGATTTCAAGTATCCAGGTCAGATAATCTTTGGGATTTATGCCTGACCATATTAGCACCGAAAAAAATAGTGCCAGTCCAATTTTGTTCATTGTTAAGCCTTTGATGAGTGGAGCTATTTCGGAAATATGGTGTTGGTGGTGGAGCTATTGTTTATCCAGCGTGGCTTTGGCAGCATCCGTGGCAAGCTTGATTTTTTCTGCCGCTGCCCGAAATTTGTTTTGTTGCTCCGTGGCTGTTCTGGCGATGATGGCATTGTCGGCGTTCGCTTCATTAATCACGCAAGAAATATGGTCATTGGCTTTTTTCTGCCATTCATTAATTGTTTTGATGCTTTGGTTATAGGTCTCAACACTGTCTTGTTTAATAACCGGCAGCTCAGGTTCAATACCACAATTATTGGGCGACCAGGTTCCATTGCTGATGGTTCCCGCCGTGCTGACAGAGCCGGTAACAACGATAATTATCGCTGCCAAAAAAGTTTTTTGTAGCATATTTAAGGCCTCATGGTGTTGGGATATCTAAAAGTGATGAACTGCAATTGAACATTAAAACCGTCATTTTTTCAAGCGATACTGATTTTGGGTGCCTTGTGTTATTGGTTTAGATTCGATAGTTGGGTTATCAATTTTGATTCCTGGAACGCTGCCCCCCAGCTCGGCGTAGTCACCAATAGTCATTAATTGGCTTGACTATCCCGTGCCGAGCTGGGGCTCAGCGTTCCCGGAAAGTTATCTTGTTTGACTACTGTTTTTTATGTTGGAACCAGTCTTAATAAGGGATTTGTTAATTAAAAGTCGAAAAACAGTCAAATATCATTGATAATGCCTAGTTATTTTAACCAAGGCGTAGGATTAAACCCTGTTTTGAAGCTGGAAAAAATCAAACTTTCGGGTTTTAAATCCTTTGTTGATCCGACTGTCATTCCCATTAGCGGAAATTTGACCGCGATCGTCGGCCCCAATGGCTGTGGAAAATCCAATATTATTGATGCCGTGCGTTGGGTTATGGGCGAAAGCTCTGCCAAGCATTTGCGCGGCGGAAATATGGCGGACGTTATATTTAATGGTTCGTCAGGACGCAAACCGGTCAGTACCGCGTCAGTCGAGCTGGTTTTTGATAATTCCGAAGGCAAGTTGGGCGGCGAATACGCGCAATACAACTCCATTGCCATCAAGCGACAAATTAGCCGTGACGGTCAATCCCTGTTTTTACTGAACGGCTCGCGTTGCCGACGTAAAGATATTACCGATCTGTTTTTGGGTACGGGGCTTGGTTCAAGAAGTTATGCCATTATTGAGCAGGGCACCATCTCGCGGATGGTTGAAGCGAAGCCCGATGAGTTACGGGTACATATCGAAGAAGCGGCCGGTATTTCCAAATACAAAGAACGGCGCAGTGAAACAGAAACCCGTATGAAACATACGCGGGAAAATCTGGAACGGCTTGATGACTTGCGCGAAGAGGTTGATAAGCAACTTAAGCATTTGCAAAAGCAGGCCGAAAAAGCCGAAAAATATACCGAGCTAAAAAAACAGGAACGCCAGTTTAGGTTGGAGTTGTTGGCGATGCGCTGGAACACTTACCAGCAAGCGGGCCAACAGTTGGAAACAAAGTTGCATGAAGTGGCGACCGAGCATAACCGTCTGTTTGTGGCGGTACGCGATACGGATAACGCCCTTGAAGCCAAGCGTGCAGAACATAAAGCTCAGCAACAGCACTTAAATAAAGCGCAGGGCGATTATTACACGCTGGTTGCTGAAGTGAGCGGTCTTCAGCAAGCGATTAAGCATCATGAAGCCAGTCATGAAGAAACGCTGGTTGAAATCAAGCGTACCCGTCTTCAGGCAGAACAATCATTAAGCCAGCTTGAGTCAGATTTGCAGACTTTGGATGAGCTTAAACAAAACTTGCTTGAGGCAGAAGAAAGCTGGATTATTGCCCAGGAAAGGCAAGAAGATATTTTGGAACAACAACAAGATATCCTTCAGCAAAGGCGTTCTTGGCAAGCGCAGTGGGAAGCGTATCGGACAAAAAGTTCAGAATACAAAGAACAGGCCGAAGTACATCGGGTAAAAGCCCTGCAATTGGAAAACCAGAATCGCCAGTTGCAAATCCGCCTGGATAAATTAAACCACGAGCGTGATGAGCTGTCTTCCAGCCAATTACAAAGCGATCTTGAAACGCTGGATGCCGATATTGAAATTATCAGTTTTCAGCGAGATGATCATCAGGCTCAACTGGAAAAATTGCATCATCAAATACGCGAGCAGCGCCAGCAGGTCAAACAGTTTCATGATACGTTGCATACCGGTCGTTCGGAAAGCCATAGCATTAAAGGTAAAATAACGTCGCTGGAATTATTGCAGCAACATGCGATGGGTAAAGATAATAAAAACTTAGGGGCATGGCTGGCATCTATGAATCTGGCTGAAAACCAACGCCTGGCAGAATTTCTGGAGGTGTCGGGTGGGTGGGATACGGCGGTTGAAACCGTTCTGGGCAGTTATCTGGAAGCGATTTGCGTGAGCAGTGCCGAGCCGGTTATTACTGGTTTGAGTGGTTTGACTAACGAATCACTCACGTTGTTTGAGACCAAAGTACCTACAACTCTCGCTGACAGTGAGCAAACGGTCAGGCCGACTTTACTGGATAAAATCAATTCACCTTGGGATTTAAGTGCGTTATTATCGGGTATTTATTGCGCAGATGATAACGATGCGGCCAGAGCTTTAGCGGTTAATGCAGGATCTCATGAGTCTGTTGTTACGCCCGATGGCACTTGGTTTGGACAAAATTGGTTAAAAATAACCCATACCAAGGACAGTAAAGTGGGCGTTTTGCAACGTGAGAAAGAATTGCGTTTGTTAAAACATCGCCAGGAAGCCTTACTGATTGAAATTAATACCAGTGAAGAGCAGTTGGCAATTACGGAAAGCGAGTTAAAAGACGCGGAAGTTTTACGTGAGTCTATTCAACAACAGGATAATAAACTGGGGTCGGAATTATCGCTAAAGAGTGCGGAATTTAGCGCTTATTCTACGCGCTGGGAACATCAGCAGCGTCGCTTGGAGCATATTGCCAATGACTTGGAAGAGATTATTCGCGAACTCTCTGAAAATGCCGAGATTATTGCAGAGTCCGGATTATTACAGGAAGAAGCTGAAGACGTTTTAGCTCAACAGGAACAAAACAAACTCGATCTGGAAACTGCCAATCAATTGTTGCAGACACAGCAGGATAATACCGAGCGTGCCGTTAATGAAGCAAGGCAACAGGTTTACAGTAGTAAGGCGCAAATTGATTCGCTACGCGCTTCAGAAGCTTCAACCAGCAAACAGATTGAGCGTTTGCAAAGCCAGCATCAACACTCGCTGGACTGGATGGCTAATCTGGAGCAAAAACTGCAACAAACACTTTCCCCCTTGGATGAGGAAAAACAGCAGTTAGCGCAACAAACACTTAACAAGGATGAGCTGGAAGTCAGCTTAAAAAAACAACGTGTGTTGCAAGACACCATTGAAAGCGAGATAACGCAATTGTCTGAAGAGCATACCCGCGTGCAACGGGCATTGGACAAACAAAAAGAAGCCTTGGATACTATCCGGTTTGAGTTGCAGGAAATTAAAGTGAGGCAACAGACCATCAATGAACAACTTAAAGAAATCGATGCGAATGTTGAGGACATATTAAAAACCCTGCCCG
>CAIUYS010000571.1 GCA_903903365.1 uncultured Methylococcaceae bacterium | reverse complement strand
TATTGCCAATGCCCGATTGAAACCTGCGAACAAAGAGACGTAAAAGGTTTATATAAAAAAGCCAGAGCCGGAGAAATACCTTTTTTCACCGGTATTGGTTCACCCTACGAAGCACCGGAACAACCAGAACTGGTTATTAACACCCACGAATTAAGCCTGGAGGAAAGCGTTGTAAAGGTGTTAAACCTGCTTGGGCAACAAGGTATTATTAAATCAGGACAATAGACGGAATGAGCTTTCGAAGCCCGTCAATCCCGAATGATGCGCCTTCTTCGTCGGCAGATCATTCGGGCTAAGTCAGTCTTAATCCAGGCGAATAATTAATGCTAATTTGACCCTTTCCATGTTTGCTTTCTGGCTTTTTTCTTTGCGGCTTTCTCTTCACGAATGATGGCAAGCTCAATCAGTTCTTCCTCCATCATGGGTGGCGTTTCAAGACTGACTCTGCCTATGGTTCCTGCGCGTAATTCAGCGAGCAGAATTTTAGCGACTTTATCCATCTCAACACGGCCACCTGAGCGTAAACAACCCCGATTTTTGCCGATAGCCTGCATCAGTTCATGTTCAGTTTGGGGTAGTGGATCCAATTGAAATCGGGCCTTCAAGAAATCCGGATAATGGATTAACAAGTATTCAGCCGCAAAAGAAGCGATTTGTTCATGGTCTATCGCCGTATCTTTGATGGCACCGGTAGTGGCCAGACGGTAACCGCTGTTTTTATTTTCAACGTTGCCCCACAGCAACCCCGGCGTGTCTAATAAAACAATGCCGTTATCTATTGCTATGCGTTGTTGTGTTTTGGTAACGGCGGGTTCATTACCGGTTTTGGCAATCATTCTGCCTGCCAATATATTGATCAATGTTGATTTACCGACATTGGGAATCCCCATAATCAGGGTATTGATAAGTTTGGACGCGGGCGCTTTATCCGGCAGCATTTTATGGCACAAATCCGTTATTTGGCGTATTTTCTCCGGATGCTCAATAGTAACCGCCAGCGTTTTTACGCCCTGCTCTTGCTCCAGATAAGTTTGCCATTGCTGGGTAATTTCCGGGTCGGCAAGATCGCTTTTGCTGAGTATTTTGATGCAGGGTTTGTCGCCACGCAGCTTTGCAACCATTGGGTTTTGGCTACTGAAAGGAATACGTGCATCCAGCACTTCAATAATCATGTCAACCTGGGGCAGGATTTCTTTGATTTCTTTGCTGGCCTTGTGCATGTGACCGGGGTACCACTGAATAAGCATAATTTTTTTTTAGAGTAAGATGATGTTGGATTTAACAGGTAAAATAAGCAAACCGGAACACGCCGATTCAAGACAGTCTTTAACTTTAACAGCATGTCTCACCACGAACGGCATGAAGTGTTATGCTTTGTCTTGTGTTTTTATGATAAAAATCAAATAAAACCGATGATTTATTTTTGTTAAAAGACTTTTGTCGATTACATTAACTGACCACAATACCAGATTGCAGCCTTAAAAAGTAGGAAAATCAACATCATGAAAGAGATAACCGTAACAAGCAGTTTCTACGCCTACTTATCAAGGCTAAGATGGATTAAACGCTGGGGGCTTAAACGTAATGCCCATGAAGAAAATGTCATGGAGCACAGTTGGGAAGTATCTGTGATTGCGCACACCTTGGCCTTGATTAAAAACCGCTACTACGACGGTGATGTTGATGCCAATGCTATCGCGACCGCCGCGTTGTATCACGATATTACCGAAGTGATTACGGGCGATTTGCCTACCCCTATCAAATATCACTCCAAAGAAATCAATGCAGCTTATAAACAAATAGAAAAACAGGCAGAACTGGAGTTGCTGGCTCTTTTACCGACCGAGCTTCTCGAAGATTTTAAGGTGCTTATTCATCATGAGAACATGCCGGAAGCGCATGTGAAAATCATCAAAGCTGCCGATAAAATATCCGCTTATCTTAAATGTCAGGCTGAATTAAAAGCCGGCAATACCGAATTTGAAACCGCAGCACAACAACTGGCCCAAGCGATTAGCGAGTCGGAGCAACCGGAAGTTATATTTTTTATGCAGGCTTTTGTGCCCAGTTGTGGATTGACACTGGATGGACTGATGAAAACCTATTGAGCCGGGATAGCTTTTATTTTGAGTCTGAACCATACTTTAGCCAGCGTATTATTTTTTGTATATTGATTTTCTGTGCGTTAAGGTGTAATTTCAAAAACCTTAACGACAACGAATCCAGTCGATAATCCGGCTTCCAATTTAAGGCTGCACGATTTTAAAGATAACATCCACTTAAGTTGAAAGCCGATAATCCCCGTCATTTTTTTGCCAGGCTATTGATAGGCGATGCTGTTAAACAAATACGGACTGATAATTGGCCTGCTCAGCGATTTTCTGATTTTTTCTGCTCCCGCAACGAGCGCAGAAACGCTGGAAGATGCTTGGGCTATTGCTATAGAAAATAACCATCAGATCAAATCTGCAAAAGCGGATACCAGCGCATCGGAACAACAGCTATATTCAGCGCAAGGGCAACGGCTTCCAGAACTCAATGTGGGTTCCGGTTATAGCCAATATAATGTAACACAGGCTGCAAAAGCTGATTTCCAAGGTCTGACAGGTCAATTTAACACGTATCAAGCTGGCAGTATGAAAGCCCAGGCTATCGCCTCGGTTCCTGTGTTTACCAGTGGCCGTATCAGTCATAGCATTAATGCCGCCGAAGCCGCCTTGCAGGCCGCACAGAACAACGAAACCAGTGCTGCATTAACGATCAAAATGCAGGTATCTGAAACTTATATAGCTGTCTTGCGCAGCGAAGGCACCTTGCAAGTTGCGCAAAGTCATGTTGATAATTTGACGGCTCATCATCAGGATGTAAAAAATCTTTTTGATCAGGGTGTGGTTGCCAAAAATGATTTATTGGCGGCAGCGGTTGAATTAGCCAATGCACAGCAACTGATTACACAGGCAAACAACCAACTTGATATTGCACGGGCTCGTTATAATCAATTACTGGATCGCAATCTTGCCGAGGCAGTCAGGCTATCGCCTCAGTTTCCGGAGATGCCAAAAGGCACGTTAGCCGAGCTTAGCAACAACGCCTTGACTCAACGTCCGGAATTAATAGTGCTCGCGCAGCAAATAGAGTCCTTGGAACAACAAGCTCAAAGTGTTAAAGCCGCTAATCTGCCACAGGTTGCTGTTAATGGCGGCTATCAATATCAAGAAAACCGTTATCAGGTATTCCAAGGGTTGTGGATGGTCAATGTTGGCATGCAGTGGAAATTGTTTGACGGCAGTACCCAACATGGTGGTGATGCCCTTAACCGGCAGGCACTTTCCTTAAAAGAACAACGCAATGATTTGAGCAGTATGATCAGTTTGCAAGTACGTCAGGCCTGGCTGGATAGTCTGGAAGCACAAAAGCGTATTGAAGTCACCCGGCAAGCCATCACTCAAGCAGATGAAAATATGAAAGTGACCACGGATCGTTATCAACAGGGCTTATCGACCAACACCGATGTTATTCAGGCGGAAGATTTACGTACCAGAACCCATGATAATTTTAATAATGCACATTATGATGCGGCGTTGGCAACCTTGCATTTGCGGCGTGCAATAGGCGTTTTGTAATTTAAATCCACTTACGAGAAAAATAGAATGTAATCCAGCAAAAATCGGCAACTATGGAAAAAAAAACAAAAATACTCACATTCATTGCCCTGTTCATTAGTGTTTTGCTTGTCGCAGTGGTCGCTTGGTGGTTAGGGTGGCGACAACCGCCTTTCCCGGAAGGACTGGTGCAGGCAAATGGCCGCTTTGAGGGTGATCATTACACCGTGTCAAGCAAGTGGCCGGGGCGAGTCGTTGAATTGCTGGCGAGAGAAGGTGACCTGATTGAAAAAGGCCAAGTGATGGTTAAGTTGGATGATGCCCAGACCCTTGCCAAAGTCAATCAAGCCAAAGCGGCGCTGGATGTCAAAAAAGCGGAACTCAAGGCGGCGCAAACAGCCTTGTCCGTTTTTAAGAAAAATGTCCCGTTAAAGATTGATACTGCCAAAGCGGAGCTTAATCATACCCATGCCGAGCTGGCTTCAAGCCTTGCCAATGAAGAACAGATGTTCAGGGACGCTGAGCGGTTTCGTGAGCTATTAAAAAGAGAGACCGTAGAAAGACGGCGTAGCGAACAGGCGGATTTAAGCTTGAAAGTAGCGAGAGCCCAACATCTTACGGCACAGTCAGCCAGAACCCAAGCTGAAAAAAAATTGGCTGAAGCCCGTCTGGGCCAGAATCAGATTAAGGCCGAAGAGGATAATGTCAATGCCATGACTGCCAAGGTGACGCAGGCAGAAGCCGCGCTGACGGAAGCGCAAAGTATCCTGAATGATCTGGTTGTTCAAGCCCCGGCAACGGGCATGATTACGACACGCATTGTTGATAATGGCGAGATGGTCGCTGCGGGTAGCCCGCTGTTTGATATTGTTGATCTGGATAAACTGTATTTAAAAGTCTATGTACCGGAAAAAGAAATCGGCAAGGTGCGCCTGGGACTTCCCGCCCAAATTTATACCGATGCCTTTCCGGACAAAGCTTTTTCGTCCACCCTTCGTTATATTGCCTCACAAGCAGAATTTACGCCTAAAGAGGTGCAAACACCTGATGAACGGGTCAAGCTGGTTTATGCCGTCAAACTTTATCTTGATAACAATCCCGAACATAAACTAACCCCCGGACTCCCGGCAGATGCAGTGATTCGCTGGCGGGAGGCAACCCCATGGGCGAAGCCTCGTTGGTAGATGAACAAACGGTTATCAACATTACCGGACTTTGTAAAAGCTATAAAAAGAAGTTGGCAGTCAACACCGTTGATCTGACGGTTAAACGCGGAGAAATTTATGGCTTGATTGGTCCCGATGGTGCCGGTAAAAGCAGCCTGATGAAAGCAATCGCCGGTGTATTATCGTTTGAGCAAGGTGCGCTTGAAGTTTTTAACCTGACTATAGATTCCGAAGCGTCCGCTGAAAAGATAAAAGGCCGCTTGGGTTTTATGCCCCAAGGACTGGGACTTAATCTTTACGGCGCTTTGTCGGTAGAGGAAAATATCGATTTTTTTGCCCAACTGCGGGAAGTATCGCCTGAACAATTGGCCGAACGTAAAAACAAACTACTCGCCATGACCCGCCTTGACAAGTTTCGTGAGCGCCCAATGAAAAATCTATCGGGTGGCATGAAGCAAAAACTGGGCTTGATTTGTACCCTGATACATCAACCTGAACTGGTCATTCTTGATGAACCAACGACCGGCGTTGATCCGGTCTCACGTAGGGATTTTTGGGCTATTCTTGCCGAACTGCTTCAAGAGCAAGGCATTACCGCTCTGGTTTCTACCGCTTATATGGATGAAGCCGCGCGTTTTAATCGTTTGTCTTTAATGTATAACGGGCAAATACTGGCAACGGGTGAAACAGATAGTATCTGTCAGCAGGCTCAAGGTTGCTTGGTTGAATTGACAGCAGAACCTCAGCTTGAAGCGCTTAAACAACTAAAAAAACATTATCTGCAAATAGAAGCCATAAGCAGTAGAATCAGGGTTTTTGCTGATAATACGCCAGTAAATGCCGGTGTAAAAACGGTCACTGATTTACTGGCCGGAGTAAAAATAAAAACGATACGGGCGTTTGATGCAGCATTAGAAGATGCGTTTATTGCGTTACTGCGGGAAAGGCCTTTAATCGACCAGACCAATAAAGATAAGTCCATCCCCCGTTTTGACAAGCCTTTACCCCATAATAAAAGCATCGTCATTGAAGCGAAGCAATTAACCCGAGATTTTGGTAAATTCCGGTCGGTCGATCATATTGATTTCAGCGTAAAGCAAGGCGAAATTTTTGGACTGCTCGGTGCTAACGGTGCAGGAAAAACAACAACCATTAAAATGCTCACCGGCATTCTTCCACCCAGTGCAGGTGAAGGCCATGTGGCAGGTGCAGACATGCGTAAAGCGGGACAGCTAATTAAAGAACGTATTGGTTATATGTCACAATCATTTTCCCTGTATCTGGACTTAACAGTGATGGAAAATATTCGTCTCTATGCCAGCATTTATGGCATTAATCGAAAAATTATCAAGCAACGCCTGGCCTGGGTGATACACATTGCGGGCTTGGAAGATGTTATCGGGCAGTTGGCGGGCAGCCTGCCTATGGGAATACGGCAACGACTGGCACTGGGTTGCGCCTTGGTACATCAACCCGTCGTACTGTTTCTGGACGAGCCGACTTCAGGCGTTGACCCTATCGGGCGTAGACATTTTTGGGAGATTTTAGTCCATCTGGCCCGCGAAGAACAGGTGGCTATTTTAGTCACCACGCATTACATGAACGAAGCCGAACATTGCGATCATCTGGCGCTGATGTATGCCGGATGCGTTATTGCTGACGACTCGCCTGCCAATATGATTCAGGCTCTGCAAAATGAAGCCGGACAACTGTTGGAAATGACTACCGACAATCCACTGGCAACCTTGGCACTCCTTAAACAAGCCCATTTTAAGGGTGCCGCTTTATACGGAAAGCATATCCATTTATTGGCACTGAATAGTGAAAACGTTAAAGACCGGATTCACGAGTTGCTTGCCAAGCAGTCTATCAAGCTGATTAACTTAGAGGCTCGTTCACCGACCTTGGAGGATGTTTTTGTGTACCGGGTTCTGGCACTGGAAAATACGGAGTCGACATGAATTTATCGAGAGTCTGGGCGGTAACCTATAAAGAGTGGCGCGAAATTTTACGCGACCGACTTTTTTTTGCCATGGCTTTTGGACTGCCTGTATTGATATTTTTGGTATTAGGTTACGGAATATCTTTCGATGTTGAAAAAATTACCTTTGCGGTACTCGATCAGGATCGAACGGCAATGAGTCGCGATTTCCTGCACCGGTTTATTGACTCGCGTTATTTTGATTACAAAGGTGATGTGTCGAGCGAGCGTGATCTTGATCCTCTTCTGGCTGACAGTGATATTCGCTTTGCCATCATTATCCCGCACCGCTTTCAGGAGCAGCTATTGGCTGGTCAGGCTACCTCTGTACAAAGTTTGATAGACGGTGTTTTCCCCTATCGGGCCGAGATAGAAAAAGGCTATTTATCAGCCATTATTGCCAATTTTAATGCGCAATCCCTGGCGGATTATTTAGCCCGCACGCGTGGTATTTCCAAAGAGCAAGCGCTCAGTCAGGTATCACCCGTGCGACTGGAATCCCGTTATTTGTATAACCAGGCCTTACGTAGCCAGTGGTCTATGTCCTCCGGCTTAATGATGCTGGTACTGATAGTAACACCGCCTTTTCTGACGGCTTTGGGCGTAGTACGTGAAAAAGAAAATGGTTCCATTTATAACATATATGCATCAACTATCAGTCGTAGCGAGTTTATTCTGGGTAAATTTTTACCCTACCTGCTAATTTCCTGCCTAAATATTCTTGTTCTCTGGTGGCTCGTCATGCATGTATTCGGCACACCCTTTAAAGGTGATCCCCTGTTTTATTATCTAGCTTCTGTTATCTACGTGATCTGTACAGCAGGCATCGGTCTACTGGTATCGGTACTGGTGCGAACCCAAATCTCTGCGGTTATCTTGACGATGGTAATTTCTTTTGTACCGGCCATGCTTTATTCAGGATTACTGGTGCCTATAGAATCGATGGGGATGGGAACAAAAATCGAAGCGCACCTTTTTCCTACGCTTTACCATCTGAGAATTTCATGGGGCAGTTTTCTCAAAGGTCTGGGTTGGGCCGAACTTTGGTTCGATGTGACGGCATTAATTTTCTACGCAATCCTTCTTTGGGTAATCGGTTTGCTTAACTTTCATAAAAGGCCATCGGAATGAGCGGCCATGCATTTTTGCTCTGGTGGGATCGAATCATCGCCATGACGGTTAAAGAACTCAAACAGCTAAAACGTGATCTTGTTCTGCTGTTAATCATTGTCTATTTTTTTACCCTGGATATTTATATGGCCGGCACCGGCATCAACCTGAATCTGCACAACGCCTCGGTGATGGTTATTGATCATGACCATAGCGCTGCTTCACGCGAACTAATTTACCGGTTTCGCCAACCTTATTTTGCTTTTAAAGGCGAAATCACCGGTAAAAATGAAGCTGAAAATTTGTTAAATAAAGGTCGGCTTCTGGCTGTGCTGGATATTCCCGAGAACTTTCAAAGCCATATCCTTCAAGGAAAACCAGTGGCGGTACAACTTCAGGTGGATACCAGCAATACTGTACTGGGCACACTGGCAAGCGCTTACGCCAGCGAGATTACAACGGATTATGGGCAGGAACTTATGATCAAACGATTAGGCTTAAATACCGAACAAATGGCGGCTATTCCTGTTATCCAGAGTCGACATCGCGTACTTTACAACCCCAATCGAATAGATAGTTGGTTTATGTCGATCATGGAAATGTTTAATGCGATCACCATATTATCGATGATGTTACCGGCTGCGGCTGCGGTACGCGAAAAAGAACGGGGAACCATCGAGCAACTTACCGTATCGCCGTTAAGTTCTCTGCAAATTTTACTGCCCAAGGTGATATCCATGGGACTGGTTATTCTTTTAGGCATAGCCGTCAGTTTGTTTCTTATCATTATTCCTGCCTTTAACTTACCGGTTAAAGGCAGCATCAGCCTCTTTTTTGCGGTATCTGCTTTATACGTCTTCACCACGTCAGGGATTGGCTTGTTCATTGCCACTATCAGCCGCAATTTGGGGCAAGTGAGTATGCTGGTTATTTTGCTGATGATGCCCATATTATTGCTTTCCGGTGCATGGACGGCACCAGAATCGATGCCGAAAAGTATACACTGGGCCATGACTATTTCACCCTTGTATTACTACAATGAAATAAGCTACGCCATTTTACTTAAAGGCGCCGGAGTTGATGTTTTATGGGATTCGATACTCGGACTATCGGCCTTA
>CAIUYS010000570.1 GCA_903903365.1 uncultured Methylococcaceae bacterium | reverse complement strand
CTATCCCGCCAACGGTGAGGGTGGTTGCAAATGACCAAATCATAAAATGATCCATGCGTGAAGTCAGTTGATCAAAACGTTTCGCTGTTTCAACTTGCATTTGCTCAAAACGCTTGTCTACTTGCTCAAAACGTCTTTCTACTTGCTCAAAGCGCTTATCCATATCTTCGCGAAGCGCCTTCATCTCACTGCGTAAATCAATATCCAAGTGAGCAAAATGATTGGTTTGGGCTTTGAGCATTAAAATCATCATTTGATCAGATGAAATGCCTTGTCCGCTGGCAACTTGTTCCATCACTTTTTGCGCTTGACTGTCCAGCCAATCATCAAAAAACTTATCATCAAACATAACATCCTCTTTACCTTAAATTTTTTTAAATTCTATCACACTATTACCCAATCTTTGGCTTGTAGAAAATAGTGATGATAACCTTTAGGCTCGTGTTAAATTTATCGTAACTGTTCAGTCCCCCTCTTTGAAAACAAATCCCTCATCCCGGAGGGCGAAGCGCGGGTTGGCCGGGATCCAGTTGCCATGGATGGCAAATCGTAAAGCAGTTAAAAAATTAAACATCCACTACACGACAATTTAACATATGGATAACATCCCTCAAAGGAAGGGTATCCGTTAGCATCGAAATTATTTATCTAAAAATCCCTACACACCATAAACCACTGCATAAAAAATCAGCTTTCCCACTTCACTCAGACAAAACTGCCGCCATCTTTCATCCTGCCACCAACGATCAACCTACCAAGTCGCTACCGTGCTTGGTATCAACCGATAAGACAAGCCGGCTTTTTTAAAAACAGAATCCAAGCAAAAGTCCAGGCGCCGTAGATGCGGTGGAACACTCACTACCAAGACACTGTGCCAATGATGTGCGGTTAATAAAACGGCAATATTTGAAGTCTGATGAGTATTAACTGATAATCCATCAAATAGTAACGTCTCAGAAGTATCTGCTTGGTTTCCACGCCATAGCGCGATCAGTTCGTTATACACATAGCGTTAAATTGTGATCTGTCCCCAATTATTTGTTATTTGGTTTGCGGCCTTACCGAATTATTATTTTAGTTGTGATAATTCGTCAATCATATCCGGATGATTACTGATCAAATGCAATAGGCATAACACTGCACCCGATGGATTAAAGCGCCCTTGTTCCCAATCACGTAATGTGGCTACAGGTGTTTTAATTAACTCGGCAAATGCTTGCTGTGTTTTACCGGTTTTATTTCTGGCGCTACGAATTAATATTTGCTCGGGCGTATGGATACGACCGACAATGCCACGTCGCATTTCGGCAAGACTCTCAGATAATCCGGGCAATGCCATGCCGGCATCGACTTCTATCGCTTTGGCTATCTTATCTAAATCAATCATGGTTAAACCTTCTTAAGTATTTCGTTCGTACTTATATTTTCTATATCAGATTTTTGATAAAGGGTAATCAAATAAATAACCCCTTGCGCAGACACGTTAAAATAAATCACTCTTACGCCGCCACGTTTACCTTGGTTTTTAGTTGACCAACGGACTTTTCTGGCCCCATCAGCGCCAGGAATAACGTCACCAGCTAATGGGTTTAAAGATATCTATTTGATAAAATCGAGGCGTTCGTCTTCAGACCAAATTTTATCGGCTAGTTTTTCAAAAGCAGGAGTTTCAATAACTGTTCTCATTAATTTTAATTGTACTGGATTCCAGTATTATGTAAAAGAAAATAAAAACATAAGAGGGAGTAAAGCAGATAAAGTTGTTAAAACCCAATCCTAAGCTTTACAAACCAAACCTTGTAGCCGTCATCCCGGCAGGGAGAGTGAAGCGAGGGTTGACCGGGATCCAATTGCCATGGATGGCTAATCATAAAGCAGCTAAAAAAACTTAAATTCTACCCATATTAATACCTCCATGTTCTCTGGATCCCGGCGGTCCATGCCGGGATGACGAGACATTTGTAGTTTTTACATTGTCACGAAGTATTAATACGAGGGCCAAACCCAATCCCCATCCTAAACTTTACAAACCAAACCTTATAGACGTCATCCCGGCAGGGAGAGCGAAGCGAGGGTTGGCCGGGATCCAGTTGCCATGGATGGCAAATTGCAACAGGCATCGATGGCATTGCCAGCCGCTCTGCTGGGTCCGGACCATCGGCCATCCAGACACCCAGGAGCGTGTGGTGCCCCGGGCCGGGTGCGGCCGGAGGCAAATCAGAACGGGACACCGTGGCACCTTCACGGGGCCTGATCACGAACGAGT
>CAIUYS010000569.1 GCA_903903365.1 uncultured Methylococcaceae bacterium | reverse complement strand
GAAAATAACCGGCGATATTAGGCCGGCCAAATTCATTATTAAAAGCGGCACCGCCCAAAGGGCCTTGGAGCATAATGTCTAAAGCTGAAGCAATGCGTTCCGGTTTGCCGTTGTCTTGCTCCCAAGGTTGAATAAATCCGGGGATTTTCAAATGCGACACGGAAAACCCGGTCAACCCCGCTTTTGTCGCCGAACCTCTTCCGGTTGCGCCTTCATCCCGAATTTCACCACCCGAACCGGTTGCAGCGCCCGGAAAAGGAGAAATGGCGGTCGGATGATTGTGGGTTTCGACTTTCATCAGCAAATGCACGTCTTCTTCGATATAACTGTATTCTCCCGTTTGGGCGTTGCGAAGAAAAACCTGCGCTTTGGAACCTGCTGCCACCGAAGCATTGTCATGGTAAGCTGATAAAATACCTTCCGGGCTTTTATCGGCCGTGTTTCGTATCATGCTAAATAAAGATTGAGCCTGCTCTACCCCATCAATCGTCCAATCCGCATTAAAAATTTTATGGCGGCAATGTTCGGAATTGGCTTGAGCGAACATCATCAGCTCAACATCCGTCGGATTTCTGCCAAGATTTTGAAAGCCGGCGCATAAATAATCAATTTCATCATCCGACAACGCCATACCCAGTTCTGCGTTTGCCCTAACCAGTGCATCGCGACCTTCTTCGCTGAGCTTGATGCTGACTAAAGGTTTGGGCGCGTGTTGAGTAAATAAATCCGGCTCGGCATGATCCGTTAAAACCGCTTGGGTCATGCGGTCGTGCAGTAAAGTCGATAACCGAAGTTTAACAGCTGTTGACAAAGGTTTGCCGGCTATCAAGGCGTATTCAATACCCCGTTCTATGCGCTTGATTGGAGACAAACCGCAACGCTGGGCAATCTCTGTGGCTTTGCTGGACCAAGGAGACATGGTGCCTGAGCGGGGGACGACCAGAAGGGATTCAGCCGGTTGTCTGCTTACCGGTGGCAGGGAACCATAAGCCAATAACTGGTTTAAGAGCGCGGATTGGCTTTCATCCAGGGCCTGTTCAACATCGACAAAGTGAATAAACCGTGCCGAAATGGCCGTGATATTGGACTCTATAGCCTGTAATTCAGACAGTAGTCTTTTTACACGAAAGTCAGATAATGCAGATGTTCCAGGGATTTTTAACATGTAATAAAACAATAAAGGTAAGTTCAGATAGCGCAACGTAACCCGATACAAGCGGTTGCGGTTGTTGGGTTGGGTCGCTACGCCAACCCAATAAAGTTAAGTTATTTTTTGGCCAAATCGGCTTTTATGGTATTTTCCAAAAGAGTCAGTAACTTAACGCTGGCTGCATCAGACAATAATTGCTGGTCTTTATCAGTGACCGTTATATCAGTCTGTTGATTATTTTCTTCCAGCTTTAGCAGATAGGTTTGTTCATTACTTTTAATGCCCCTGAACATAAACACCGCTTCGTCCCATAAGGATTCATCTTTGGGTGTTTGCTCGTCAGGGTCATATTGAACGGTAATCTGTTTTGCTTCCTGATTACGTTCGGTGACTTGAATG
>CAIUYS010000568.1 GCA_903903365.1 uncultured Methylococcaceae bacterium | reverse complement strand
GACATGTAAAAAGGGATCAATTTCACCCGTTACTGTAAATTGTGCCACTATCCCGCTCCAATAATATTAACAATCCAACATTCGCCTGGCTATCAGACAATTTAAGTCCATGATGCATTTTATTGATGACCGCTTATGTATTCCGTAACAGCATGAGCCAACAAACCAGACCGTGTTTCGCCATGTTTCTTTGCATAATTATCAACGGTTTTTAGAAGATGTTCAGGTAACGTAATATTAACGCGTTTGGACTTTGAAGATAATTGGCTCATATCTATTTCGACAATCCCCCAAATGCCATCAAAGTAATTTGGGTTTGCTTGGTGCTCTTCAAATGGGAGTAATTTTGGGATAGATTCCCCGTCCAAAAGCATACCCTCAATATGGCACTCGATGGCTTCCTTAGCCATTAACAAGGCTTCTTCGATAGTGCTTCCAGCGGAAAAACACCCTGGCAGATCAGGAACGGTAACGCTGTAATCTGACTGAGGGTCTTTGTGCAGAACAATTGAATATTTCATTTCCAATCCCAACCCGCTTGGTTATAAATGCTTTTTAATGTACCAATAGCAATATCTTTGCTTGGATGTGGAACAGTAACCTTTCCTAATTTGACCGGGTGCTTGAATTGATAATGATCACCCCTGACATGGTGCAGCACCCAGCCATCATTTTTTAATTTTTTGATAATTTCTCGACTGTTCATGGTGTGTATTATACACATCTAACTCGGTTAATAAAAACCCTTCAGCTTCATAACATACGGATTACCCCAACGGCCCAACCAACAAAATTCTTGACCACTAAAGTCACTTAACTTACGATAAATTAACAATAAGCTGAAAGGAGAAACGACAATGGTCTTGAACGAAGCTGAAGGCGTGCAATACGAACTGTTTGATATCAATGACCTCCATGAACTGGCTACAATGACAGCTGACATATTTGCCCGAGATGAACCCGTCACTTCTTCGTTGGGAATTTCTTCAGCCGATTTCACTGATTTTGTAAGGCTACTGGGACCCAAGCTAAAACAAGAAGAATTGACCGTGATTGCCAGAAATCAAGAGTCCAAACAAATCATCGGTGCAATGGTTTCTGACGATTTTGCTATAGAACCGCCTGAAGAAATGCGGCAGCTTGGCGACAATTATGAGCCCTTATGGGCGATTTTGGATGAACTGGATACCCTATACAAGCAAGGAAGGGTTTTACCCAAGGGCGAATATCTTCATTTTTTCCTGCTGGCAGTAGATCCTAGACAATCCGGCAAAAATGTAGCAAAGAATTTGGTGCAAACCTGCCTAGAGAACGGCATCAGGAAAGGTTACAAAACAGGTGTCGTCGAAGCAACCGGCGTGGTTTCTCAACACATTTTCAGAAAATTCGGCTTTATCGATCGTTTTGAAGCGCCCTATAAAACATTTACTTTTCAAGGCAAACCGGTCTTTTCGTCCATTAAGGATCATCACGGCATCATTCTTATGGACAAAGCACTGGTCGTGTAAAATCGAAACGGACAAAAGCATAATATCGATACATTGCCCAATACCATCACACTATATTTTAACGTGGAAATGTCGGGTACAAAAAGATGTTCCCCATAGACATCAACTTAAGACATTTCACCACGAAGACACGAAGACACGAATATTTTTCTTTGTTTTTTCTTCGTGTCCTTCGTGTCTTTGTGGTGATATTCTTTTAATATTTCCATCAAGAGTTGGCGATTTGTTCGCGAACTTCCATGACCTGATTGACTACCGAATCAATTGCTTTCAGGTCAGTCCAGGGGCTCATAATAAATGACTTCAAAGCGGCAACTGCCGGAGCATCCGGATAATTTGCGTACCGGTAAGCCAATGTCCAGGAGAGCAATACGCCTTCGCCTTGCATGACCCGTTCGTAAATCAAATCAAATACCTGACGGTTATAGACATTATTCGCCAATAACTGGCTGCGATATTCTGGATCATTCAATTCACTGTGCAACGCTTTTTCGGCATCAACCCCTGGAGGATAAACGCGAAACAGCGTGACCGGGCCGTAATTGTAGTCATTTAGCACCTGAATGCAGTCATGCCGTTCCAAACGCTCGCGTAGCATTTCAGCCATTTCTACATTATGCCCGATAAGCACGCGATAGCCTTGTTTACCCAACAGCGTCATACTTGCCAAGGCTGCGAGTGCTCCAGCACCGGAACGGGAACATTCAAGCGTGTAAATACCGGGATGATGATGGCCAACCTGATATAGGTACGGCATTTGTTCCGGCTCACGACTGAGTAGTGCGAGGGAACTCCGGTCTTTAATCAAAATAACACTTGAAATATAAGGGGCATAGCCGGTCTTGTGTAAATCAATACCAATACTATCGGCCAGTTGCAAACTCTCAATACGCTCCAGCGAATCCGTTAAGGAGCGCAGAGTTCGGGCATGAAAACCCAAGGGGTTATCATCAAAATCGTAATCCCGAAACACCGACCATGCCCAACCGATCACGGCATCCGCGTGAATATGAGGCACATAATCCAGCCCGTATTCCTCCACCAGCTCGTTACGCAAATGCACGATGGCGGCTAAGTCATCGATACCAAAGGCATCGGTCGTGCCCAGTGTGGCAATGATAGCCGCCACTTTTTCCCCACGACCTAACGAAGCTCGTAGCGCCTCTTCCAATGCCGATAATGACATCTCATTGTTTGAGGTCGAAGGAATGGCGATCAGGTTTTTGGTTCCCACGCCTAACCATGCAGCAACATTAAGCCGCGAATAATGAGACACATCAGAAGAGAAAATTTTAAAATCTTCACGAATGCCGTCCTGCATTCCCCTGCCCCCGAGTATTTTTTCGATGCCCAGTTTACAGCCATAAAGAATAGTGCCGGTACCGCCAAAGGTAAACAAGCCACCCGATAGCTGAGGATCGTAACCCACCAAATCGGACAGCATCGCAATAGACTGGATTTCAGCTTCAGAGAAACGCCCTGCGTATTCGTCCGTGATAATATTGGGATTATAAATAGCGGCCGCAATAAACGCCGTAATACTGGGAATGGTGGGGGGTGGGATGACATTAAGCTGCGCATTGGGATGTGACCAGATCGTCATACCCTGACAATAATCCGCCAACAATTCAGTCATATCCTCAACAGAACTGATAACCTCTGGAAATACTGCCTGCTGACTGGTGTCGTAATGATTATCCTTAACCCCATTACCCAGCAATGGCTTGGCCGATTTTAGGCTATCCACCTGATCCAGAAAGCGCGAAACGGAATGGACGAAATAACCATCCATAATGGGGTCAGACACGGGAGACGGAAAATAAGTCTTCAGATGCTCAAGCACATCGGCATAGTGACGTAGTTGTTTGCGCTCAATTTCCATCGTAACCCCTATTTATTTATTAACCTGGTTAGCCTGTATTAACAGTTTACCTGAGGAGTTTAGTTCGAAACAACCTTCTTGTTTCAATATTAACGGTTTACACTCAAGCTCCTTAGAGTGCGTTTTTTAGCTGGGTATTTCTGTTGAAAAAACACCCTGTTAGGGGAGCAAACAGGACGCTCCTTTATGGATCACATCTGGAAATATGATTGGCTGTTTACGACACTTTCAGACATAGAACTCCACTATCTGGGTGTCTGGTTCCTGACGTATAGCCGCCAGTCGATTTTAGTAAACCAACAGGCATTAACCTAACGATAAATCTTTTGTTGATAGCCAAGAGTAGGATGGGTAGAGCAGCGCGAAACCCATCGCATAAGGAATCCATTATGATGGGTTTCGGCTATCGCCTCTACCCATCCGCTCCATTTACTTGTAAAAACAGAGTCAACTATCAATGGTCACTCCCATTTTAAAGTGTAATTCCATCAATAATCCGTTAATTATTTCCACCGGTATTGGTGATTTTAAGTTTTCACACAGCCTGGACCCACAGCGGTCACCGAACTCCACTATCTGGGTGTCTGCTGACTCACCTATAGCTGCCAGTCAATTTTAGTAAACCAACCGGCATTAACCTAACGATAAATCTTTTGTTGATAGCCAAGAGGATGGGTAGAGCAGCGCGAAACCCATCGCATAAGGAATCCATTATGATGGGTTTCGGCTATCGCCTCTACCCATCCTACGCACTGTCTCTTTTGAATATCGTGGTTTGTTATGGATTATCCTGACAAAAAGAATGATTTTCAAGATGTGTTAACTAGGCGTCTTGATAAGACCTTCCAAATTTGTTCTCTTTTAGGCTAATTTCTGTACAGCAAAGTCTAGGTTTTTCTCGATGCGTTCCGCATCAAGGGGATGAAGCGACAAGGCCAATAATGCTTCACAGGCTTCTTTGGATTCTTGAAACTGCCCTATCCAATAAGCACATATCGCAAACTCATCCAGCAAACGCCATTCATAAGCATCTCTTTTTACAAAGAGGATATCACTGCTTAAAGGGATATCCTTCCCTACTTTGGCAAAAATATAACCTTCAGCATATCGTTCAGTTTCCCGACAATACATAGCTAATTGCCATAGTGCTTCGGCACGACTTGGCCGTAAACCAAAAGCCTTAATATGTTCAGCAACAATTAATTCATGACTTAAGCCCATCAAAATTGCAAGCTTGGCTTTCTCACACTGTGCAACATAAACTTCTTCAATCCATCCACCGGCTGTAACCCGCTGATCATACCAATGCCTGGCATTTTTACGATCACCCAGATCACGATAAGTCTGTGCTAAATAGAAAAAATATCGGGTGCGTAAATAATCAGGCGTGTCAGGGTCTCCTATCCCATTGATAAGCAGGTGTTTGTCACGTTCAAACTTATTTGCTTTATAACCGCCATCCTCACGATCATCAATCCATAACGTATGCAATTTATCACGTGAATAAAAATCGGTACACTCCCAGTACTCATGCGTCACACCCAACGAAACCCAGGGTAAACTAGCCCGTACAAGCCTTATATTCCAGTATTCCATGTACGGATTGGTTTGCTTAATTAGGTAAGCGGCTTTAGTTAGTTTGGTTTTATCCCAGTTGGCTGCAAATTTCAGTATTAGATCAGCATCAATTAACAGTAAATAATCAGCATCAGGAAAAGACTGCTTAGCCAACTCTATGGATAATGAGCGATTATAACCAAAATTAATAAAAGCCTCAGTATGCACCTTGGTTGGCATCTTATTTTCGAGCCCCCACTGCACAATTAAAGCCTTTGTGTCGTCTGTCGAGCCGGTATCGCAGATTGAGATAAAATCAATTGCCGGCTTCGCGGCATCCAGGCAACGCCGGACATTAAGACTCTCATTACGGAATATAGCGCAGAGACAAATGCTTGGGGAGGTAGTTTTTTGGCTAATAGTAGATTCCCTTCAAGTTCATCAACACTCGATATAGAAATAGATGCTTTAAATTCATTAGTGCGTACATATATAGGTGGCAAAAAATCAATCGAGTCTGACCCCATTGATTCCACATGAGGGAGCGATAAGGTAACCGCCCCCTGCTTTTCGGGCTATTGCTTTAGTAATCAATGTTATGGAGGCGTCTAGCCTACTGTATTTGATGAGCAGAAAGTTGTACAGCAGGTGAATCGGCAACTCCTAAAGCACTACATGTATAATCTAGTGTTACGATATCTCCAGCCGATAAACCTACTATCATGGTGTTAGTCAGATTATATATTGTAGTAGATGGTGATGGGGCTGGGGCAAAAAACTTTGTCGAGCTTGGGATTGTACCTATAATATTTTGACTTAGGTGAGCATTACAAGCAACTGATCCCACAGGGAGGTTAATTGAATAGTTAAACTCATAAACACCTGTGCTTGAAACTGTAAGAGCACGAGAATCTAAAGGTATTATTAGTGAGCCATCAGAAAATGTAAAATTCCAGGATGAACTAGCAGTATCCGTAATCGTTGCATAGATATATCCATTACTGGCTGCTGGACCTGTTGGGCCTGTTGGGCCTGTTGGTCCAGTTGGGCCTGTTGGTCCAGTTGGGCCTGTTGGTCCAGTTGGGCCTGTTGGTCCAGTTGGGCCAGTTGGGCCACCACCTGCCGCGCCCGTTGGACCAGTCGCACCTGTTACTCCAGGAATTCCTTGAGGCCCTTGAGGCCCTTGTGCGCCTGTTGGACCCACTCTGGCAGCGTCTGCAACCGATATATCAAGTGATAATAACGTTAACATGGCTGCTGTTATTTTTTTTGTTTTTAGCTTCATTATAATACTCTCTTATTGATTACATTTAAGCACGGGATTACCTGATACTGCTTTAGGCAAAGGATTTTAGACGGACATGGGCTGGCTTAGCCACTCAAAAGCGATAATTAACCGCCGCTCTCAGGACATTCGTGTACAAGGTCGCATGGGCGCCGCCACTGGGATCCAGAAAACGGATGATGGTAGGTATGTTTACGTTTAGGGCGTTGCCGTAGTCGGTGTACAAATATTCAGTTCTGACAGAGAGGTTTTCCAGCACGCCATACTCAAGCCCGCCACCCAGCACCCAGCCGGTTTGGGTGCTGGTTTTACGGTAGCTGTCGTTTACCTCGTTGTTGTAGTTGAGGCCCAAGCTGGCAAAGCTGACCCCGGCGGTGACAAACGGCAAAAACCGGTCTATGGAATAACCTGCGCGTAGCCTTAAAGAGCCTTGCAAATTGTTATGGACGGTGAACTGGTCAAATTCCCCTGCCTCGATATCGGTGAGGTTGTATTGGCTGCTGCTGTCGGGATAGGTGAAATCGGCTTCGCCACCCAGCACCCAAGAACCTTTAAATTGCTGGAGGTAACCAAACTGCAAGCCCGGATTAACGGCAGTGGCGTTAAGATTTTCGTTGAAGGTGCCATCGTCGGGAAGAAAACTGATATTGTTGGCGGTCAGGTGGGAACCTGTCCAGACAGACCCCAAATTGACACCGGCGTAAGCGCCGGTCCAGCTATAAGACGCATCATCTGTTGTTGCAGACAGCACGATTTGTGAACTGCATAACAGCAGCACCAGTAACTGGCTAGATGTCTTTATATTAATCATGATTATCCTTAGGGTTTATGGATGCAAATTAATGTGGCGGGCGGTCAAGTCTATTTCTTTACTTTAATAAATGGTAAGCGGGATAGTCGGGCACATGCTTTTCGTGCCCGACAATTCGAAGGTTATATTAGGATAACGACAATTGGTTTACCATAATCGATTCCTTCATCGGACACCGAAAGCGAGCGTTCAGAATAAACGTGAAAAGCTAAAATACCCAAACGGGTTATTAAGATAAACTATTTTTTAAAAAACACAATACGTATAAATACCTACAAGCACTAACTAAAAAAATAAGTTGCTTTAGGCGTCAAAAATTTATCCACGTTTTAAAAGGCATAAATACTGCATAAATCATAACGCCCTCTCATTGATTAATCATGATCGACCAAGCAACTACCAGCAACCGTAAATTTTGACGTTTACCGGTACTTAATCTCATTTTAAAGCAGGTCGGACACATGCTTTTCGTGGCCGACAATTCGAAAGTTATATAGAGTAACGACAATCGGTTTATCGCACTTGATTCCTTCATCGGACACCCGAATGTAGGGCTGAATATACATTTTCAGATAAATATTTTCTCTGTCGATAGATACCACCCCTTCAAGGAATGTTATCTGCATGAGCTTACAGCGACGCGAATTGGAAGTTTAATTTCTGAAAATCTACAGGTATTAATACCAGTCGGTTATGGTTTTAAGGTAGCAGTATTGGTATCTGACTCTTCATGGCACACAGATGAACTCCATGTCGCAAAATTGCTTGCCGTAAAGCGGACGGTTGCCTCTTGATGGCCGTCAGTTGCCCGTCATTATCGAATCAAACTCAACGACAGAACACATGATTATTTTAACCGTCCGGTTTGGCCGCTCAAGAAATTGTGGCGTTGTGTAAGGGATTATTTAAACCACTGACAACTTCTTGCCAATCATTCCTAAGCCCACTATTCAAAAAATAAGTACTTTTCATCCAAGTAAGTATTTCTACTAATTGTACTCATAATTTATTTCCTTTATTTTGTTGCAGTCTTGCGTAAATACGGGGCAACCCGGGGAATTGCTCCTGCTTGCTCTTTACAGAACAACTTGAACCGTCCGCCTATAACTGTCGATACGTGGATTCACCTTTCAGGAGTACTTTATGAATTACATTCAGTTTTCGCTTACCCTCGCAATCTCTCTCCTGATTGCGTTTCCCTCGTCGGCTGCAAACCCCACTGGCGCAGAGTTGATGCTTCAGTCTCAGCAACGGCTTACCGGAATGCGCGAGGTGCTCGGCTTAAACGAGAACCATTCTTTTCAGTTGCAAAATATGGAGCAGGACAATCTGGGACAGACGCACGTCCGGTTTAGTCAGCTCTACCACGGTATTCGCATCTGGGGCGGTGAAGTGATTACTCACACACAAAAAGACGGGACGGAGCTTCCCCCCACTTCCGCTCTGAAGCAGGATATTGAGGTCGATATAGAGCCGAAACTTTCTGCGACTGAGGTGCTGAACGTTGTCAAAACCGATCTTGCCCCACGCTTTGATTTCGCAGTCAAACCCGTGGTAGAGCTTGTGGTTTTTCCCGAAAAAGTTAGCCGTGTATTGCCACGCAAGGCGCTTGCCTCAAATAACCCGCTAAACGCCGAAGATTTCGTCACCGAGGTAAAAGGCTACCAACTGGCCTACTACGTTCATACTGAGCTGGAGAATCCGGGTGATACGAGACACACGGATTATCTGGTGAATGCCCAAACCGGCGCGATCATCGAGAAGTGGGACAGTCTTCTCTCCTCGGTTGCCATCGGTACGGGAAAGAGTCAGTACAGCGGCACGGTAAGCCTTAACACCAACAGTCTGGCGAGCGGCTTCGAGCTGAGGGATTTGACCAGACCCGCCAGCGGCGGTAACGTAGTTTATAATCTCGATCATTCCACTTCTGGAACCGGAACCATTTTCACGGATTCTGACAATACTTGGGGGGACGGTATCAACTTCAAGGAAGACCCCGAGCCTACAACCTCTGCCAACGGACAGACCGCCGCTGTCGATGCGGCTTACGGGTTACAGGCAACCTGGGATATGTACAAAAATGTCTTCGGGCGCAACGGCATCAATGGGCTTGGCAAACCAACTTACGCCCGTGTGCACTACGACAACGCCTACGACAATGCCTTTTATTCAGACCAATGTATGTGCATTACCTACGGCGACGGCACCAAGCTTCAGACGCTCACTTCTTTGGATGTCGCCGCCCACGAATTTTCTCATGGCGTCTGCATGACATCGGCAGCTCTCATTTACAACCAGGAATCCGGCGGTCTAAACGAAGCCAATTCGGACATTATGGGCGCCATGACGGAATTTTATATGCGGGGTGCCAACGGTAAGGGCAGCGTTATTCCCGATACAGGCGGAACCTGGACACAGGGCGAGCAAATTACCACCCCCGCCTATCCGCTCAAAATGCGCTTTCTATATAAGCCCAGCAAGGACGGCTACAGCGCCGACGCTTGGAGCCCAACCCTAAAAAACCTGAACGTTCATTACAGTTCAGGCCCCATGAATCGCGCTTTCTATTTCCTGAGCCAAGGCGCTACCAAGACCGGAGAAACTTCTACTTCCTACCTGCCGCAGGGCATGACGGGAATCGGAAACGATAAGGCCGCCAAGATATGGTTCCGTGCCCTGACGACCTATATGACTTCCTCAACAGACTACGCGAATGCCCGAATCGCTTGCATCCAGGCGGTAAGAGATCTGTTCCCGGTTTCAGGGCCGGAGGAAATCGCGGTATGGAACGCCTTCGCCGGCATCAATGTTGGAAGCCCCTGGACAGGCCCCGATGCACCACCCACAGTCACTGTTAGTGAGAGCGGTGCGAAGGGAACACTTACTTTCAATGCTACCGCTGTTGATGACAAGGGTGTAGTAAAGGTTGAGTTCTTCCTCGACGGCGCTCTGGTGGGCTCAAGTATTTCGGCTCCTTATACCATGACCTACGATTCCCTCATGCAGGATGACGGCAGTCACACCTTGGTTGCCAAGGCCACCGATACCTCAAGCCAATACACCAACGCCACGATGACCTTTATCATCGCCAACGGCCAATTGGTTCGTAATGGCAGCTTTGAGAAAGGCTATGGTGTGGGCTGGTCAAATACCTCGGGCATGCAGATCGGCACCATCTTGGGCCAGACGGCTTATGACGGTACCAAGATGGCCAAGTTTTGCGGCACCGGATCGCAAATGAGTGTAGGTCTGTACCAGTCGATTGCCATTCCCGCCAATGCGTCTCCGGTGACCTTGAGCTACGCCCTGCATATCGAAACCAAGGAGACATCCACAAGTTCCGCACGCGACACTTTTGCCGTGCAAATCCGTAATAGTTCAGGCGCCATACTCAACACTTTGGCAACCTACAGCAACCTGAATGCTGCAACCGGCTACAAGGTTTACAGCCTTGATCTGACTGCATACAAGGGCCAAACGATTCAGCTTTATTTCCTGGGGGCTGAGGATGGAGCGCTATCCACGGGTTTCATACTGGACAAAGTAAACCTCATGGTGAGCGGTGGGGGTGGCGACCAAATACCCATAATAAGTGCCAGCGAGAATGGCAGCAGCGACATTATCACTTTCTCTGCGACGGCTTCGGACGATGTCGGCGTGACCAAAGTTGAATTCTACGTGGATGGTGTTCTCAAGGGTACGGATGAGACCTCTCCCTACAGCATGACGCTAGACAGCAAGACGCTAACCAATAATACCCCCCATATTCTGGTGGCCAAAGCCTATGATGCCGCGGGTAATATGGGGATGTCAACGCCCGTTACTTTTACCGTCAACAATCCGGGTGAAGATACCCCTCCTGTCATTTCCGTTAGCGAGAGCGGCACCAGCGGCACTATTACCTTCAGTGCCACGGCCACCGACAACATAGGTGTCACCAAGGTGGAGTTCTATGTAGACAATACACTGAAGGGCACTGACACGACGCTGCCTTACAGCATGATGCTGGATTCCCTGACGTTATCAGAGGGCGATCACACCTTGATGGGCAAAGCCTACGATACTGCCGGCAATATCGGTATTTCACCAAGCGTCATATTCACGGTAAGCCGCCCCGGGCCTACTCCCACCTACAACGAGGTTGAGAATAATGGCACGACCCAGACCGCCAACATCATCGCCGACACTGTCACGAAGATCATTGGCTACATAAGCACATCAACCGATAAAGACTACTTCAAGATCAATGTCGCTGCCGGCCGCGCCGTGACGGTTAGCATGACAGGCCCAGCCAAGGACTTCGACCTCTACCTGCTAAGCAGCACCGGCACCACGCTGAGAACCAGCGCCAACGTTGGAGCCACTGAATCAGTGACTTACACGAATTCCGGCGCGAAGCCTGCCACCTACTACATCAAGGTGATCGCTTTCGGAGGAGCTTATACAACAAGTATGCCTTATAACCTTGCCTTGAGCCGTTGATCTTTGTTCATTCCTCAAAGGGTCGCACTTATGCGGCCCTTTGAGGTGAGGCGAATGAGCACCCCTTGACCAATATTATATTTGGCTCTATGTGATTTACAGTGGGTAACACATAATTAAAAATGTAAGCTGGTCATAAGAAGAATTGATATTACCACAAGTCCCAGCGCCGTCATTCCGGCATGGATCGCCGGAATCCAGTTGCCATGGATGGCACTTACAAAGCATACAACTAGCTAATTTATAGTTTAATTTTAATAAATTCTATGCGATGTAGAT
>CAIUYS010000567.1 GCA_903903365.1 uncultured Methylococcaceae bacterium | reverse complement strand
GGTTGATGGCAGGAAAGGTTTTTGGCGGTTAGCCTAAAGTCCCCGGAATAGAGATGATAAAGCGGTATTTGATCAGTTACTTTTTGCCAGTCAAAATCTACCAGGGTTGCGGTTTGTAATTTTTCCAAGGCATCATGATCTCTTGGCAGTGCGTATAAACCGGGTTCCAATCCTTCAACGCGATGCACAAAAATAAACAGGTGTATTTTGGGCGACCAAAGCCAGTGTTCAAAGGCAGCTGTGGTGGGTAACACGGCAGCCAGCATCCGGTAAAAGTCGGTTTGTGGAAGTGGCGACATTTTGCCGTCAAACTGTTGGGCGCTGCGGCGTTGACGGATAATGGCCGTGGCTGTTTTTGTGCCGGATGACTTGATGGTGTGTTGGTCGCACCGGTTCCCTACCGATTGCGACACTTCCGCCATCCTTGGCGGTCGCCGGACGGCTTGCCAGTCAGGTTCTACCGTTCGTGGTTTACTGGCGGCAGTTGCAACTTCATCAATGATTGGCCATTTATGTAAATGATAGGCTCGCAGGCTATCGGCTTTGCCAGACCAAATACCTGCTTGGGCGGCTTCTATCAGCGCCTTGCCAACCAATGGCATGCCATCAGGCTGGGGTGTAATCCGGCAAATAATATCCGGCGTTTCATGTTCCAGTGCTTTAAAATCTTCGGTACGGTTAAGCCCTAAGAGCGTGGCAATGTCATCATCGGAGGCTTCAGCCAGTAATTCAATTGACCAACCCAGTGTCGCCGTTGCATAACGCAGTGCTCCCAAGGCATGACCGATATCATGCTGGCAATATCGAAAAGCTCTTTCACCGTATTTCCAGGCTTCCCGCCAATGCACCGAGGATAAGCCGATTAGCAGGCCGGACTCAGGTATAGTGTCGGAAAACTGACAACGTTGTTCAAGCGTATGGTCGTGACTGACGTAATGGTAAACCCCGGATTGAATAAAATCATTGCCGGTACTGATTAGATAAGCCTCAGTTGGATGCAGGTTGCCGCTGGAAGGATTACAACGCAATGCCCAGCGACTGGGACCGAATTGTTTCCAGGCCGACAGGCCAAAAGCCAGTTCCAGCAACAAACCGGCATTAGCCAGGTTTAGTGGTTTTTGCGGGATTATTTCCGGGCTATCCAGATCGCTAAACAACGGTTCAAGGTCTGTTCCCGGTTTGGGCAAGGTCACAATATCACAACCGGAAAAGCGCCGGAATTGATCGGGTTGATCGTCCCAATCAATGGATTCGGGGCCTTTTGCGTAGCGCTCCGTCCGGTGTTTGGTGCGATTGTGGTAGTTTAAAACAGTTTCAGTTTGCTGGGTCATAAGGCGTTAAGTTTAAGTAGGATCAGCTATTGTTTATGATTTTATACTTAACGATGCCGGTCGGGGTTTGTAACCCCGACTGAAACGTTTAAAGTCTTCAATAGATTTTAAACGTAAGTAACGGGGTTGCAAACTCCTTCACACTTCGGAGGTGCTTAAAACCGTGTAAAATTAAGGATCGACTTCAAACACCTGTCATCCTGTTGCTATCTTTTGTTAAAATCATAATATCTGGACAAAACGTCCAAACACGGTAAAATTACCGGCTGTTATACTTTAAACTCTACTCAAATACTCATAAATGGCGACTATTAGCGTTTTAAATGGCCCGAATTTAAACTTACTGGGTATTCGTGAGCCCGGCCATTATGGCAATAAAACCCTCGCTGACATACGTCAGTTACTGGAAATAAAAGCGGCAGAGTTAAACCATAAACTCGATTTTCATCAAAATAATGCCGAACATCAACTTGTTGAATTGATACATCGGGCTTACGAAACCGGTGTTGATTTTATCATTATTAATCCGGCGGCGTTTACCCATACCAGTGTTGCCATCCGCGATGCCCTCCTGGCAACCAGGATTCCTTTTATAGAGGTTCATTTATCAAACGTCCACGCACGCGAACCTTTTAGAAAACATTCCTACTTTTCAGATATTGCCGTCGGCGTTATCTCTGGATTAGGAGCCACCGGATACGAACTGGCCTTACAAGCCGCACATCAGATATTAACAGAGAGGCCATAAGCAATGGATATTAGAAAAATAAAAAAACTCATCGAAATTATCGAAGAATCAGACATCGCCGAACTCGAAATTAAAGAGGGCGAAGAATCTATCCGCATCAGCCGTTATTCTGCCGCGCCTGCACAGGTAACTTATGCACCGGCTCCTGCTCTGCAAGCGGCGGCAGTGGTTAGCGCTACCCCGGTCGAAGAAAAAATAACCGGCCATGTGGTTAAGTCGCCTATGGTAGGCACGTTTTACCGCTCGGCATCGCCCGGTACAAAAGTTTTCGTAGAAGTTGGACAAGCGGTTTTGTCTGGCGATACCTTGTGCATCATTGAGGCGATGAAAATCCTTAATCAGATTGAAGCAGATAAAAGCGGCATTGTGACTCAAATTCTGGTTGAGAACGCTGAACCGGTCGAATATGGCCAACCCTTATTCATCATTGAATAACACGGAAAACAGGCGACATTCATGTTCGATAAAATAGTTATCGCCAATCGTGGCGAAATAGCATTGCGTATTTTACGCGCCTGTAGAGAATTAGGCGTTAAAGTGGTCGCTGTTCATTCTGAAGCTGACCGTGATCTTAAGCATGTACGACTGGCTGATGAGTCTGTGTGCATTGGTCCTGCGGCCTCTGCTGACAGCTACTTAAATATTCCCGCCATTATCAGCGCGGCTGAAGTGACTGATGCAGAAGCGATTCATCCCGGTTACGGCTTTCTATCTGAAAATGCTGATTTTTCTGAAAAAGTAAAACAAAGCGGCTTTGTTTTTATTGGCCCCAATGCAGAAACCATCCGCATGATGGGTGACAAAATTTCTGCCAAAAACGCCATGATGGCTACCGGCATTCCTTGTGTCCCCGGCAATAACGATCCGTTGTCGGACAATGACAAGAAAAACCTCAAAATAGCCCACGAAATTGGTTATCCGGTTATCATCAAAGCCGCTGGCGGCGGTGGTGGCAGAGGTATGCGAACCGTTCATACCGAATCAGCGCTGATCAATGCTATCGCCATGACTAAAGCTGAGGCGGGTAGTGCTTTTGGCAATCCTACGGTTTACATGGAAAAATTTCTGGAAGATCCTCGCCATATCGAATTTCAGGTCATGGCGGATTCCTTCGGCAATGCCATTCATTTAGGTGAACGTGATTGTTCCATGCAACGTCGCCATCAAAAAGTGGTTGAAGAAGCGCCAGCACCAGGCATCACCGAGTTACAACGCAAAACCATCGGTGAGCGTTGTGCAAAAGCCTGTATTGATATTGGTTATTTGGGTGCGGGTACTTTTGAATTTTTATATGAGAAAGGTGAATTCTTTTTTATTGAAATGAACACCCGCGTTCAGGTCGAGCATCCCGTTACAGAAATGATAACCGGCTTTGATATCGTTAAAGAGCAACTGCGCATTGCCGCAGGGGAACGGTTATCCATCACTCAGGATCAGGTCAAAATTACCGGCCATGCCATTGAGTGTCGTTTAAATGCCGAAGATCCCAAAACCTTTATGCCCTGCCCCGGCACTATTGACCAGTTTCACATGCCGGGTGGCCCGGGTATTCGCTGCGAAACGCATATTTACAATGGCTATAAAGTACCGCCTTATTATGATTCAATGATAGGCAAACTGATTGCTCATGGTGAAGACCGTAAAAGTGCGATTGCCCGCATGAATACCGCACTCAGCGAAATAATCATAGACGGCATTAAAACCAATATCCCGCTACAACAGGATATTATGAATGACAGTGCTTTTGGAATAGGCCAACAAAACATCCATTATCTGGAAAAGAAACTGGGGATTCATTAAGGCAAAACAACTTAAGGGCATATCACCACGAAGGCACGAAGGACACGAAGAAAAAGCCAGTCGCGTAGGTTGAGTTAGGCGATAGCCTTAACCCAACACATTCAAGCTCCAAATGTTGGGTTACGGCTATCGCCTAACCCAACCTACAAATCATCCTCAAACAAAGCATCTATATTATGGCCTGGCATCAAATTTCCGTTATCACCAATGAAGACACAGCTCCACAACTGGCCGATTTTTTTAGCAATCTCGGTGCCGTATCCGTTACTTATATGGATGCTGAAGACGAACCGGTTTATGAACCGGCTATCGGTGAAACCAAAATATGGAGCAACACGCAGGTTATCGCACTTTATGAATTGGATGCTGATCCGGAACTGATAAAAGCCCAAGTATTGCGACAGTTTAAGGAAAATGCGTTACACAACTGGCTGTATGAAGCGGTTGACGATCAGGAATGGGAACGTGCCTGGATGGAATACTACAAGCCGATGAAGTTTGCTGGCAAACTGTGGGTTTGCCCAACCGATCAGGAACAACACGAACCTGGTACGGTTTGCCTGACACTAGACCCCGGACTTGCCGTTGGCACAGGCACGCATCCGACCACGGCGTTATGTCTAGAATGGCTGGCCAGCCATGACTTAACCGATAAAACAGTCATCGATTACGGCTGTGGTTCGGGCATATTGGCGGTTGCCGCGATATTGCTGGGCGCTAAAGTCGCCCACGCTGTCGATATTGATCCGCAAGCCATCACCGCCACCCAAAGCAATGCCTTAAAAAACAACGTGCAGGATAAAATCAACTGTTATTTACCGGAACAATTTACCCCTTTACAAGCGGACATTGTGTTGGCTAATATTCTGGCCAAACCTTTAATAGACATGTCCGGGCAGATTTGTAACTTAGTTGTTTCGGGCGGTCAACTGGTGTTGTCTGGCATTTTATACGAACAAGCCGAAGCGGTTATCAACGCTTACCAGCACGCTATAGCCTTTAATCCTTTGGTACAACAAGAAGACTGGATCAGACTGGATGGCATCAAGCGTTAGAACTTTGCTCCTGTCAAACTTACTCTACAAAAAATCATAACTATGTCACTACCTGAAATTTATTTAAAAAAGAACGAAGACAAACGCCTGCGTAAAGGACACCTGTGGGTTTTTAGCAATGAAGTGGACACCAAACGAACGGCACTTGAACAGTTCACCGCCGGTGATTTGGTACAGGTTAAAAGTGATGATGGCAAAGTCATGGGGACTGCTTACGTCAATCCACAAACCCTGATTTGTGCGCGTCTGTTGTCAAGAAAGCCCAATCTAAAATGCGGAGCCAATTTTTTTAAAGAGCGCCTGACCACGGCTCTGGCCTTGCGTGAAAAACTGTTTGATAAACCTTATTATCGCCTCGTTTTTGGCGAAAGTGACGGCTTGCCCGGCTTGGTCGTTGATCGTTTTGGCTCGGTCTTGTCGGTTCAAATAACCACCGCCGGTATTGAACAACGCAGAGAGTCACTACTTGCCGCACTGGTTGAATTATTAAGTCCCGTTGCCATCATTTTAAAAAATGACAACAGCCAACGAGAACTGGAAGGCTTGAGCCTGGAATCTGAAGTTGCCTACGGTGAACTCCCTGACACACTCATCATTGAAGAAAATGGTGCGCACTTTAAAATAGATATTCTGGAAGGCCAAAAAACCGGCTGGTTTTATGATCATCGAAGCAGTCGTGCTTTGTTGGCAAGTGTTGCGAAAAATCAGCGGGTACTGGATTTATTTTCCTACACCGGTGCCTGGGGTATTCCGGCCGCTCTGGCTGGCGCGTCTGAAGTCACTTGTGTAGATGCCTCTGAAGGCGCACTGGCACTGGCCAAAGAAAATGCCCAACTCAATCAGGTTGACGATAAAATGCACTTTGTGCGCAGTGATGTTTTTGATTTTCTAAAGCAGGCCCGCTTGGAAAACCAACTTTATGATATTATTGTCCTTGATCCACCGGCATTGGTTAAACGCAAAAAAGATTTTAAACAAGGTTATGAAGCGTATCGTCGCTTAAATCAGCTTGCCCTCCAGGTTTTATCCAAGAACGGCATCCTGGTATCAGCGTCTTGTTCTTATCACCTGAGCCGTGAAAATCTGCATGAGATTTTACGTTCTTCAGGGCGTCATATTGATCGACATCTGGTATTTTTTGCAAGCGGCGGACAAGGGCCGGATCATCCAGTCGACCCTGCATCGCCTGAGACTGAATATTTAAAAACCTTTTTTTGCTCGGTCTCATCCAGTTTATAAATCCATTGAGACCGCGTTATGCCCCCAATAGAATGTAACAATTCATGTACTCTTTGCGGTCAACGGGCAGTTTTGAAGAGCTTTACCCTAAACACAACAGACGGCTTGCTACAGTTTTGCTGCGCAGGCTGTCTTAGTATTTATCAGCTCCTTAATGAATACCAGGAAATACCATTAAGCGAACCATCATCACCCAATAAATGAGGATATCTAAAAAATGAAAGCATGCGATTCCTGTTCTGGCCGTGCCGAAATCGGCAAAAATCATAGACAAATCCCTGTCCTGCAAAGAGCGGTAGGTTTGGTTCTTGTTTACTTGCCCATACTGACCTTACCCTTTGTATTTCTCAGCGCCTATCTGACTTATTATCACTTACGCATGATTGGCGGTGAAAATATTAAAACTCTGGCTGATTTTTTGCCCGAGAGAAGCAGTCATCGCTATAACCTGAAAAACCAAATCACCATGGATGGTTCATTTAAATTCAGCTTGGCGCAATCAAAGCTTTACTGGATATTAAACTGTACCTGGTATTGCCCGGTCAGTGTTGCGCTTTTTGAATGGCATGCTTATTTGGTCAAGATTGTTGAAAACTGGTGGTGTCCCTTCACCCATGAGAAAAAAGAAGGCTATAGCAACGCCAAAATTGACAAGTCATTCTGGCACATCTATCCAGAAGATGAAGCCAAGTTGAATCAAGAAGACCGTGACAACCCAATCTGGAATGATTCGACAGAGAAATGATTGAGGTTCAAGGGGAAAGGTTAAAGGTGCAAGGTAAAAGCTGGCGCGTGAAGTGGTTTGCAGCCTCGAACGGCAACGAACGATCCTACGAGAAATAACCCGGATTCCAGCGAAAAGGTAAATACCAGCCGCCACACCGCCCCCCCCCTTTAACCTTGCACCTTTAACCTTAAACCTGCCTTATGCACATCGGCCCTTACCAGCTTGATAACAATCTGATTCTTGCTCCCATGGCAGGTATCAGCGACCGTCCTTTCAGAGAATTGTGCAAACAACTGGGTGCCGGGTTGGCCGTGTCTGAAATGGTGGCCTCCAATCCTGCTTTACGTCACCATAAACGAACGGTGTTAAAAGCGGATCATCAAGGCGAATCAGGGCTTCGTTCGGTGCAAATTTTAGGTACGGATCCTCAGCAAATGGCCGAGGCCGCCCTGTTTAATGCACAACGCGGCGCCCATATTATTGACATAAACATGGGTTGTCCGGCAAAAAAAGTGTGTTCAGTAGCCGCAGGTTCTGCGTTATTAAGAGACGAAGTACTGGTTAAAAAAATACTGGATGCTGTCGTTAATGCCGTCGATATTCCGGTCACGCTAAAAATTCGTACCGGTTGGGATTTACACAGCCGTAATGCCGTTCAAATCGCAAAAATAGCGGAACAATCGGGCATTGCCGCACTAACACTCCACGGCAGAACCCGTGCCTGTAAATTTAACGGGACAGCCGAATATGAAACCATTAAAAAAGTTAAACAATCAGTTAGCATCCCCATTATTGCTAACGGCGATATTGATTCGGCGAAAAAAGCTAGCTATGTGCTTGCCACCACAGGGGCAGATGCCATTATGATCGGGCGGGCCGCGCAAGGTAATCCATGGCTGTTTAATGAAATAAATTTTTTTCTTAAAACCGGAAAAACCCTTGAAAAACCAACAGATTCGACTATACACAGCACCCTTCTGAGTCATCTGGAACAACTATATAGCTTCTATGGAAATGTCAGCGGTGTTAGAATAGCCCGAAAACATATTGGCTGGTATTTTAAACATCTGGGCACCATAAGCCAGGATACAAAAAACGACATCAACCAGGCCACATGTCCTTCCAGACAAGTAGTGCTGATTAATTCAGCATTTAATCTTTTATCAAACGATAGTGCTGCATAATATGAACGCGTCTCAAAACAGTGCTGAAATCATTAACATTAACAGTAAAAAAACCGTACTGTTACCCTTATCCGCGTATGTCAAACAGACAGTTGAACTCTATCTTTCGCAATTAAGCGGTCACGATGCAGTGGGTTTGCATGCCATGGTTATCAGCGAAGTTGAAAAACCTTTATTGGAAGCCGCACTGGAACATTCCGGATACAACCAAACCAAAACAGCAAAAGCACTGGGCCTGAGCCGTAGCACTTTACGCAAAAAACTGGATCAGTACGGCATATCCTAAAGCACTACAAGTGCTCGGTTTATCCTTGTCTCGCCACTCTCTCACAAACCAATCAATCACTAAAAGGTCTGCATGAACAAAAAAATCACTCGCGCCCTAATCAGCGTTTCCGATAAATCCGGTATCGTCGATTTTTGTCGGGAATTGAGTCAACTGGGTATTGAAATTCTATCCACTGGCGGCACTGCCAAAACCTTGGCTGAACATAAAATCCCCGTTACTGAAGTGTCTGATTACACCGGTTTTCCGGAAATGATGGATGGTCGGGTTAAAACCTTGCATCCCAAAGTTCATGGCGGCATTTTAGGTCGCCGTGGAATCGATGATGCGATTATGGCAGCGAACGGCATTAGCCCCATTGACATGGTCGTCGTTAATTTATACCCGTTTGAGCAAACCGTTGCTAACCCTGATTGCGACCTGGAAACGGCAATTGAAAATATAGATATCGGCGGGCCGACCATGATCCGCGCCGCCGCTAAAAACCATGCACACGTTGCCATCATTGTGCACCCATCGGACTACGCTGCTACCATCGCCGAACTTAAAAGCGCTGATAACAGCCTGTCTGATAAAACCCGTTTTAATCTGGCACTCAAAAGCTTTGAACACACGGCGCGTTACGACACCGCAATTGCCACTTATTTAGCGGCTATCAACGGAACCCAATTTCCGGAAACGCTCAACTTACAGTTTTATCATAACCAAACCATGCGTTATGGTGAAAATCCTCATCAAAATGCGGCTTTTTATCGGGAAAAATCTCCTGCCTCCGGTACGATTTCTGCGGCCAATCAGCTTCAGGGCAAAGAATTATCCTACAATAATATTGCTGATGCCGATGCAGCGCTGGAATGTGTTAAATCCTTTACGGACAAACCGACCTGCGTTATCGTTAAACATGCCAACCCCTGTGGTGTCGCTGAAGCTGACGATATTTTTACCGCCTACGATAAAGCCTACGCAACGGATCCAACCTCTGCATTTGGCGGCATTATCGCTTTTAACCGTGAACTGGATGAGCAGACAGCCACTGAAATCGTCAAGCGTCAATTTGTCGAAGTTATTATTGCACCGACCATTACACCAGCGGCAATAGCGGTTCTGGCCTGCAAGCAAAACATTCGGGTATTGGCCTGTGGTGAATGGGACAGTGCCAAGCAACCGTCTCTCGACTTCAAACGAGTGGCCGGTGGCCTGCTGGTTCAGGATAAAGATTTGGGTGAAATTACCCGTGCCGACATTAAAGTCGTCAGTCAACGCATCCCCACCGAACAAGAACTGGCAGATTTATTATTCGCTTGGAAGGTCGCCAAGTTTGTTAAATCCAATGCCATTGTTTACTGTAAAAATGGTCAGACTATCGGTGTCGGCGCAGGACAAATGAGCAGGGTCTATTCTGCCAAAATCGCCGGTATCAAAGCCGCCGATGAAGGTTTGATAGTTCCCGGTTCGGCTATGGCTTCAGATGCTTTCTTTCCTTTTAGAGACGGCATAGACGCCGCAGCAGAAGCCGGCATTACCGCTATCATTCAACCGGGTGGTTCGATGCGTGATAACGAAGTGATTGCCGCCGCCGATGAGCATAATATCGCCATGGTATTTACCGGCATGCGTCATTTCCGGCACTAAGTATAGATACCTTCGTTGATTAAGCGACATTATTTTCTGTAGGGCTTGCCATGCGCGCCTTCAAAGCTAAGGCGCGCATGGCACGCCCTACTTAATTAATTAAGGACTCTATAACTCGCAACAAATAAACCGCTACAGATGCACAGATTAAACCCATGTATTCCCGCTTTAAGATGGAACACCTGCGAGGCTACAATTTATTTATAATCTGTGAATCTGTGGCAACTGTGATGAGGGGTATTTTTACGATTTACCTCAATCAAAACACGGAGACTATATCATGAAAATCCTCATCGTTGGTGGCGGCGGGCGTGAACACGCTCTCGCCTGGAAAGCCAAACAATCACCTAAAGTAAAAAAAGTATTTGTTGCACCGGGTAATCCGGGAACGGCACTTGAATCCGCTATTGAAAACGTTGCTATCGCGGTCGAAGATATTGCCGGTTTACTGGCTTTTGCCCAAAAAGAACACATCGACTTAACCATCATCGGCCCTGAAATCCCCTTGGTTTTAGGCATCGTTGACCACTTTCAAGAAGCCGGTTTACCCTGTTTTGGACCTTCTGCTAAAGCCGCGCAACTGGAAGGTTCCAAAACTTTTTGCAAAGACTTTATGATTCGTCATCATATCCCGACGGCCAGCTATCAATCCTTTACTGATAAAGACTTGGCTATTGCCTATATCCGTCAACAAGGGGCTCCTATTGTTGTTAAAGCCGACGGCTTGGCGGCAGGTAAAGGCGTTATCGTCGCACAAACCGAACAAGAAGCAATTGGTGCGGTTGAAGATATGTTATCCGGCAATGTTTATGGCGAAGCCGGTAACCGGGTGGTCATTGAAGAATTTCTAACGGGTGAAGAAGCCAGCTTTATTGTTATTGCCGATGGCAAACATGCTTTGCCGATGGCAACCTCACAAGATCATAAAGCCCGAGACAACGGTGACAAAGGCCCCAACACCGGCGGCATGGGCGCTTATTCTCCAGCTCCCGTTGTCACCCCCGAAATTTATGAGCGGGTTATGCGTGATGTCATTGAGCCCACCTTAAAAGGTATGACTGACGATGGCTTGCCTTACACCGGCTTTCTTTACGCCGGCTTAATGATAGCCCCTGATGGTGCTATTAAAGTACTGGAATATAACTGCCGCTTTGGTGATCCTGAAACGCAACCGATTATGATGCGCATGAAAAGTGATCTGGTCGAACTGTGTGAAGCCGCCTTGGCAGGAGACCTTGACAAAACCGGCACCGAATGGGACGAACGCGTTGCCTTGGGCGTTGTTTTGGCAGCGGGTGGTTACCCGGATGACTATCAAAAAGGCGCCGTTATTTCCGGATTACCCACACAAGAACAGGAAGACAGCAAAGTATTTCATGCCGGCACACAACAAATTGGCGACGACATAGTCACTGCCGGTGGACGCGTGTTATGCGCCTGTGCACTGGGACAAGATATTTTGGAAGCACAAACCAAAGCATACGTACTGGCTGACAAAATCCATTGGAATAACATCTATTACCGCACAGACATTGGCTTTAAAGCGATAAAAAGTTAAGAGTCATTAACAAGAAAATGGGCTCTCAACTTAAGCCGGGACAATGTGATTAGACTCTGTTATTCGGTGTGAAAGCTCTGCTTGTGAACAAGCAAAGTCTCCCACCGCTTTGTCCCGCCTAAGTGGGTCACAGCCCACAGTTAAGCGAAAATTGTTTAAAAACGGAGTGCAACTGCTTCAGCTGTTGCCTATAAAAACAGCTAAAGCTATTTTACTCTAGCCGCAGTATTATCTTATTACGATACTTAACTGTAAGCAGTGGCCTAAGTGGCTAGCCAAGATTTATAACAACATTAAAAAATAATGAATCTCCGATAACAACAAACCCGCAAATGGCTCTACACATAATTTCTGCACAAAACGAAGGCGTGTCTTCGAACTCAATAAATCTCTGTCTTTTTTTTCGCATGGATTATGACTTTTCAACTCAAACACTAACTATAAATATCAGTTGATATTAAATTTATTTTGTGATTTACTGCACAAAATCATAAAGCCAAACCTTTAGAAAAGTAAGGTCGTAAGTCAGGTATCTGATACAAATAAAAAAACCTGACTACCCACCCGATCATTTCGTTAACGTTATCAGGATTGGGTTTTGTTTTTTATTGGGTATAAATTAACCCTATTTTCAGAGTCAATCAAGACTGACTCCCATTGATTCTGATGTCATAACCATCTTTGGAGGATTGAAAATGAACTATAAAAACCTCTATATTGCCTGTGTACTTAGCAGCGCATTATTGTCAGTCGGGTCAGCTTATGCGAATGAGCCTGATCCTGGCTACCTGTCCCAATTC
>CAIUYS010000566.1 GCA_903903365.1 uncultured Methylococcaceae bacterium | reverse complement strand
GCCGCCTGTCACCTGAAGCCAGGGCGGCCGCTGGTATTAAAGACGGCTTGGTTAGAGTTTCTGTGGGACTGGAACACATTAACGACATTAAAAATGATCTGTTAAAGGGGTTATAAACCTCTGATAGAAGAGCATGGGTATCTACACAGCCTATATGCTCAATAAAAAAATGGGTTACATCGGGAACAAGCGCCCTCTTCTGTTGGAGAGGGTTGGGGCACGATAATATCAAGTAATTATATCCTCACCTCCCAATCTGGCACCCTCGCTTCACTCTCCCTCAAGGGCGGGGAAGCTTATATTTGTGTAGACAAATAGGTATTGGAGAGAGTGTGATGATTTTAACGATTGCAAAAAGTTTACTCGGCGATAACGTCAAAATTCTTAAGAGCGAGGCTTCAAAAAAAGCCTATCAAGGTGTTTTAATAGCGGTTGCCGCTATTATTATTGCTACTTTTATGGTTAGTTATTTTAACACCGGCGCTGTGTCCCTGTCGGGTATTATGGCTGCGCAAAAGAACAACGTGGCACTTTGGGTTTTAGACTGTATTCCTTTTGTCTTTGGTTTCTGGGGGCAGTACTCCAGCACAATGATTGCCTACCAGGCCGGCGCCATGATTTTTGATCAGACTCAGGAATTACGCAGTAAGGCGGATAGTCTGGAAAAAAAGTTCGATTACGACAGCACCCATGATTCTCTGACCGATCTGCCTAATAGAGCGCTGTTTTATGACAGGGTAGAACAAGCTATTTTTTTGGCGGATGCCCAAAATCAATTAATGTCCATTTTACTGATAGAAATTGAAAATTTCAAAGATGTCTACGATACCTTGGGTCGTAGCAGTGGCGATCTTGTTCTCAAGCAAATATCCTCCCGGTTAAAGGGAGTCAGCCAAGAACGCGACGCGATTGCAAAAATTGACAGCAATATTTTCGGTTTTATTTTAACCAATATTGTCAATATAGCGATCGGCGAACGCCTCGCTCAGGCTATTCAGCAGGTTATGGAACCGCCTTTTCTTATCAGTCACCTTAAAGTCTCGGTGCATCCCAATATTGGCATTGTTAATTTTCCGGATCACGGTGATGATGTTGATACCTTGGTACAAAGAGCGGGCGTAGCGCTGCACATGGCCCAAAAATCAAGCAAAGGTTATTGCATCTACGAACCGGCATTTGATAAGTACAGCCCAAAGCGGTTGACCTTAATATCCGAGCTTCGTAATGCCATAAATCGGGATCAACTTGAGCTGTTTTATCAGGCGAAGGTATCAATCCAGACCGGCAAGTTGTTGGGCGCTGAAGCCTTGGTTCGCTGGAATCACCTCACCCAGGGAACTGTTTCACCCGATGAATTTATCCCGATGGCGGAACATACCAGAACCATTAAACAAGTTACTCTCTGGGTATTGCAACGGGCTTTTCGCAATTGTGCGGACTGGCATAAACAAGGGCTTGATATAAAAGTATCGGTTAACTTGTCATCCAAAGATTTACATGATCCTGAATTGCCCGATCTTATAGCCGGTGTGGCGGCTTCCGCATTGATTAAACCCGAATGGATTATGCTGGAGATTACTGAAGGATCGATTATGAATGATCCTGAAAGTGCCCTGGAAATAATAAATCAACTGCATGGCATGGGCTATCAGTTTTTAATCGATGATTTTGGGACAGGCTATTCATCATTAGGTTATCTGAGCAAAATGCCACTGACAGAGCTCAAAATAGACAAGTCGTTTGTTATGGATATGATGAGCAATAAAAATAACGCACTTATGGTTAAAACAATCATTAATCTGGCCCATAACTTGGGATTACAGGCTACCGCAGAGGGCGTCGAAAGCGAAGAGATAATGGCTAAACTCAAAGGTTATGGCTGTGATATGGCACAAGGTTATTTTCTAAACAAGCCATTATCCGTTAGCGATTTCACTGAATGGATGGGTCACTTTGAATTACAGAATTAACCAGTCCGTATTTCTGTAATTGATTTTTAGTCACTCACCAACCCTTAAAAAATAGAACACGGATTTGACAGCTAAACACGGATAAGGAAAATACCTTAACCGTGACTCATAACAACGGAGCGTGGGAACAAGGCAGGCATTTTTTAAACTAAAATAAAATCCGTTGAATCCCGTCAAATCTGTGTCATCCGTGTTCTATGATCAAAGCCCGCATCTTCTGGATAGTTAGGATTTTTTTAACCCTTTAATTTTTGTTTAAATTTTAATCTTTAATGACTAATGACCCGACTCCCATTGACGTCCTTTGTGTAGGTCATACCTCTTATGACCTGATCTTTTCGGTTGCCCATCATCCCTCCGAAGATGAAAAAATTTCCGCACAAGGCTTTGTCAGTTGTGGTGGCGGTCCTGCGGCCAATGCTGCCGTAACCATTGCCAAACTTGGATTTAAAGCGGCCTTCGCCGGTTATCTGGGGCAGGATATTTACGGCGAAAAACATTATCAGGAGCTGCGTCAATACGGTATTAACACTAACCTCATTATTCGCGGCGACTCCCCTACCCCGCTTTCTACGATTTTAGTCAAACCGAACGGTAAACGGGCTTTGGTCAATTACAAAGGTGAAACCAGACCATTGCCGTCGGGAGCAGTTGATTTTTCTTCTGTCACACCCAAAGTTGTTTTGTTCGATGGTCACGAACCGCACCTGTCCAACTCCCTGCTGGTGCGCACACAAAGCGAAGGAATCCCCACTGTACTGGATGCTGGTTCCCTACACGAAGGAACGCTCGCCTTGATGGAACGTATGGATTACCTGGTTTGCTCCGAAAAATTCGCCCTGCAATTTGCAGGCGATGAACATGCGGCTTTAACACGTTTGGCAGAAGTATCGCCAACGGTTGTCATTACCTTGGGCGAAAGAGGCCTGATTTGGCAACACGGACAAGAGCGAGGTGTATTGCCTGCCTTTTCTGTCAATGCCATTGACACGACTGGCGCAGGCGATGCTTTTCATGGCGCATTTGCAGCCGCCGTTGCCTCCAACATGAACTGGCTTGATGTGTTACGCTACGCAAGCGCCGCCGGCGCATTGTGCTGCACAACAATTGGCGCACGCTCAGGACTGCCCTCAAAAGAAGAGCATCAAGCATTGTTTGACACCCAAAAAAAGGAAAGCTCAGGTCATTAATCCTGAAATTTATTTAAAAAGTGACGGAGTTAATAACCTCAACCTGCTTCGGATGACTACAAACCTGAATGTCAAAATTGCATAGCGGATAATGCTTCTACCCAGCTAAATAGGTAGCATCGTTGTTATTACAGACAGGTTACTTTGTAAGTGCGTATTGATCATCAATAGACTAAACACCCACTATTTTGGTATAGTTATACTGTTTTTAAAAACTTCGACCCACCCGTTTTAATATTTTTAACCCAATTACTCTGGAGATACTCAATGCCAATTAAAGTTGCAATCAATGGTTATGGTCGTATTGGACGTAATATCGTCCGTGCATTATATGAATCAGGCCGTACCAATGAAATTCAAATAGTTGCAATCAATGACTTATGTGACAGCAACACCAATGCTCACCTGACACAATATGACTCTGTGCATGGAAAATTTCCTTTTGAAGTCACTGTCGATGGCGACTTCATTGTTATCAATGGCGATAAAATCCGGGTTTTCTCTGAAAGAGATCCGTCAAAACTACCTTGGGCTGAACTGGGTGTTGACGTTGTTCATGAATGTACCGGTTTTTTCACCAGCAAAGCTAAAGCATCAGCACACATTACTGCCGGCGCAAAAAAAGTCATTATTTCAGCGCCCGGCGGTGATGATGTTGACGGCACCATCGTATTTGGCGTAAACCACGACACCTTGAAAGCGTCTGATACCGTTATTTCCAACGCTTCATGCACAACCAACTGTCTGGCACCGATTGTAAAGCCTTTAAACGACGCTATTGGCATTGAAAGCGGTTTAATGACTACCATCCATTCATACACCAATGATCAGGTTCTGACTGACGTCTATCACCCCGATTTACGCCGTGCCCGTTCAGCGACTCAATCCATGATTCCTACCAAAACCGGTGCAGCAGCCGCTGTTGGTTTGGTATTGCCTGAATTGGCTGGAAAACTGGATGGTTTTGCCATGCGCGTACCGACTATCAATGTGTCTGTTGTTGATTTAACTTTTCATGCGGCCAGAGATACCAGCGTAGCAGAAATTAACGAAATTTTAACAGCGGCCTCTAATGGCGCTTTAAAAGGTATTCTTGATATCAATGAAAGACCGTTGGTTTCCATTGATTTTAATCATAACCCTGCCTCCTCTATTTACGAAGCACCCCTGACTAAAGTATTGGGCGGCCGTTTGGTAAAAGTCTTGTCCTGGTATGATAACGAATGGGGTTTCTCAAATCGTATGCTGGATACCACAATCGCTTTTGTAAACGCCAAATAACGGATTTAATTAATGTTAAGAAGAACCAAAATTTTAGCCACACTCGGCCCTGCAACTGATAAGCCCGGTGTACTTGAAGGCTTATTCAAGGCGGGTATTGACGTTGTCCGGATGAACTTTTCTCATGGTTCTGCTCAAGATCACCTCGACAGAGCTGATGCGGTTCGTGCACTTAGCAAAAAAACCGGCAGACGCGTAGGTATTCTGGCTGATTTACAAGGCCCTAAAATCCGTATCGCCCGCTTTAAAGATACCAAGGTAATTTTAAATGAAGGCCAGGATTTTGCACTAGACATTAACTTTGACCCGACTCAAGGTGATAACACCCAAGTTGGTATCACTTACGAACCTTTAGCTCTGGAAGTCAGACCGGGAAGCCGCCTGTTACTGGATGACGGTCGTATTGTGTTGGATGTGGTTAATGTAGTTGATATGCGCGTTAACTGTACCGTTATTGTTGGTGGAGCACTATCCAACAATAAAGGTATTAACCTGATGGGTGGTGGACTTTCTGCTGCGGCATTAACTGAAAAAGACAAAGAAGATATCAAAACTATCGCTCTTATGCAGTGCGATTATGTAGCCGTATCTTTTCCACGTTGCGCTGAAGATCTTAATGAAGCGCGTCGTTTACTGGTTGCTGAAGGTTGTTATGCAGGTATTGTTTCTAAAGTTGAACGTGCAGAAGCGATAGTTCCGGATGTTATGGACGAAATCATCCTGGCATCTGATGCTGTGATGGTTGCGCGTGGCGATCTGGGTGTTGAAATTGGCGATGCCAATTTGCCTGCTGTACAAAAATTACTAATTAAACGTACGCGTGAACTTAATCGTGTTGCTATTACCGCAACACAAATGATGGAGTCCATGATCGAAAACCCAATCCCTACCCGGGCTGAAGTGTTCGATGTTGCCAATGCCGTTTATGACGGAACTGATGCCATTATGTTGTCGGCAGAAACAGCATCCGGAAATTATCCGGTAAAAGCAGTTGAAGCAATGCATCGGATTTGCATAGAAGCAGAAAAGCAACGCAGTGTTCGTGAATCTGATCACCGTATCAATGTTAAACACTTTGAGCGTGATGATGAGGCCATTGCCATGTCAGCCATGTATATGGCCAACCATGCCAATATCAAAGGTATTGTAGCGTTAACAGAATCTGGTTCAACTCCTCTGTGGATGTCCAGAATCAGTTCTGGAATGCCTATTTTTGCATTAAGCGGCCAAGAAAAAACACTGGGTAAAGTGACCCTTTATCGAGGTGTTTTTCCTATGTATTTTAAGCTTCAAGGCAATAATGATCATGCTGAAGTTAATCGCAGCATTGTTAAAGAGCTTAGAAAATGGCACAAAGCAAAAGACGGTGATAAATATATTATCACTAAAGGTGATTTGACCGGTATAGAAGGTGGCACTAATGCGTTAAAAGTGATCGTCATTGGACAAGGCTTAACGCCTTAATTTGAGTTGATTCTGTACCTGGATTATAAGCCGGGTACAGAATCACTCATGCTGTTGACGGTTAACACGGTATCAATAGTCGTCGGGTTAATTAAACTTAACCCCCAGACATAAACTTAAGACATTTCACCACGAAGACACGAAGAACACGAAGATTTTTCTTTGGTTTTT
>CAIUYS010000565.1 GCA_903903365.1 uncultured Methylococcaceae bacterium | reverse complement strand
TTATGGCTTACGCCGACAGGGACTTTCACCCTGTTGATAAGTTGCCCTTGTGGGCGCACGAGGTCAGGCTTTGCCTGATAGCCAGGCAAAGCCTGACCTCCTCCGCAAAGTTATCAATCTTCCTTGCTGGTATAAGATCTCTGCCTTTAGGCCGAAAGTAGCACCTCGCAACAAGCGAAGCGACGTTGCTTTATCGGGCGCGGATTGGGGAGAATGCAGACCTTCCCAATCTTTGGCTTCATTCCAACGGATGTTTCCTTATTGCTAGATAAGAGTGCAAATAAAACCGTTTAGTGGATGCGATTTTAGGTGCGCGATGCGGCATCCTATCACTGATTTTTTATTAGCGCCTATAGGTAGTTATACGGATTTTTCTTTTGTTGAAAATAACCTATCTTATTATTTAGAGCGTGGCATTAATTATCAATTTTTTATCTGATAATACTTAACTCTGTCCGAAGTATTGCGGTAAAGCTTGAACCTCATTGTTTTACCAAGCCCCGTCAAACATGTAATTACTGAGTATTAGCTGACCACTAAAACAGGACTTGACGCAAGCCGGATGCTTACTAACTTGAACACATAAGGCATCGAAGGTATTTAGACCTAACTAATTACCCCAAAATATATCTTTCATCAAGTATCAAACAAAAACCACACGCATGACAGCACTTATAGATCTGTTCGGACTTAAAGGCTTTATTCCTCATGGCTACTGCTTATTATGGAGTCCGGCATTGCTTTGGTTACATGCCTTCTCGGATTTTCTTATTTTTCTGGCTTACTTTACCATTCCTTCTGCGCTTATCTATTTTCTTAAGCAACGCGAAGACATACCCTATCCAAAACTCGTTATTATGTTTGCCGGTTTTATTATTGCCTGTGGGACTGGGCATTTATTATCCGCGCTTACTATCTGGGTACCGCTCTATTGGTTGGAGGGCTTGGTTAAAGGCTTTACCGCTCTTATTTCCATAGCTACCGCAACCATGATGTTCTGGATTATTCCGAAAGCATTAACCTTGCCTACCATCAAGCAACTTCAAGAGGAGATACACCAAAAACAAATAATGGAAAGTCAGCTGGGACTCATCGAAAATATGTTTAAACTGACATCCGATTGCATATTTATAATCAGTCCTAAACAGAATTTTAGGTTCGTATTCGTTAATGATGCCGCTTGTCGGCATTTTGGTGAAGAACGCGACCAATTATTAACATGGCACATCCCGGATTGGGATCCTAACTTCAAAACTCAAAATGATCTTGATACTTTATGGCTAAATATTAAAGCCAAGAAAGGCATGGTGTTCGAGAGTAGCCATATTTTTGGTGCCGGAATAGAAATACCCGTCGAGGTTTCCGCTAACTATCTATCCTACCAGGACGATGAGTATATAGTCGGTTTTTTCCATAACATCAGCGAACGTAAACTGGCTGAAAAAAATCTGCGAGCCAGCGTTAATTATATCCACAGCATACTTGAGGCCAGTGTAGATCCTGTAATAACCCTCACTATGAAAGGCAAAATATTGTCTGCCAATAAAGAGACAGAGGACATTACAGGTATAACCACTGATCAGCTTATGGGTAGCGATTTTTCCACTTATTTTATCAAGCCGGAAACAGTACAGGCCAGTTACTCGGAAGTACTGGATAAAGGATTTATTGAAGAATTTAACTTACAACTTAAGCAACCATCAGGAAAGACCCTTTTGGATGTACTTTTAAATATCAGTTTATATTATAACGAACAGGCTAAAGCGACTGAAATGCTGGTTGTGATGCGCAACATTACCGAGCAAAAACAAGCTGATGAAAAATTTCAAATTGCCGCCAGTGTTTTCGCTCATGCCCTTGAAGGCATTATGATTACCGATAGTGAGGGTAAAATTATCCAGGTTAATGACGCTTTTTCTGAAATAAGCGGCTACAACCAAGAAGAAATACTGGGTAAAACCCCGCGCATACTGAGCTCCGGTCGTCAGCCCAAAGAAGTCTATACCGCTATGTGGCATGACTTATTGACTAAAGGCCATTGGTATGGCGAATTTTGGAACCGCCGTAAAAACGGCGAAGTGTATGCCGCGATGGAAAATATCAGTGCTATAGTCAATAGACAGGATAATTCCAGACGCTATGTCGCCTTGCTATCTGATATTACAGTATATAAAGCCCATCAGCAGGAGTTGGAACATATCGCGCACTTTGACATACTGACCAATTTGCCTAACCGCTGGTTGCTCTCTGATCGCCTGCGTCAGGCGATTGCTCAGTGTAAGCGTCAAAAACAATTGCTGGCCGTGGTGTTTCTTGATCTTGATGGCTTTAAGGCCGTTAATGATGAGTATGGTCATTTGGCGGGTGACAACTTGCTGATTGCTCTGACGAAAAATATGACGCAAAGTCTGCGCGAGGTTGATACGCTGGCCCGTGTTGGCGGTGATGAGTTTATTGCCTTGCTGGTTGATGTGCAGGACGTTGAAACCAGCTTGCCTATGTTTGTCCGCTTGCTGGTGGCGGCGGCACAACCCGTACCGTTTGATGGCGTTACCTTGCAGGTATCGGCCAGCATGGGCATCACTTTTTACCCGCAAGCAGAAGAGGTTGATGCCGATATTTTGATACGCCAGGCCGATCAAGCCATGTATCAAGCCAAGCAAAGCGGAAAGAATCGTTATCATATCTTTGATGTCGGCTTGGACAAGCTGACACGAAACCATAATGAAAACATTGAACATATCCGCAATGCCTTGATAGCCGGAGAGTTTGAGCTTTATTATCAACCCAAAGTCAATTTGCGTCTAGGCAGTATTATTGGTGCGGAAGCGTTAATTCGTTGGCGCCATCCTCATAAAGGCCTGTTATTGCCAGAGGATTTTTTGCCCATGATTGAAAATCACTCGCTGTCCATTGATGTAGATAACTGGGTCATCAATACGGCAATGAGCCAAATAGAAAGTTGGCATGCCTCAGGACTGAAACTGCCGGTCAGCGTCAACATTAGCAAACGACAATTGCAGCAACCCGATTTTATAGAAACCCTGCGGCTATCACTGAATGCCCATCCCACGGTTAAACCGGGCGATCTGAGCATGGAAATACTGGAAACCAGTGTCATGAGAGATATAAGCAAGATATCTCAGTTGATTGATGAGTGTCGGGAACTGGGTATCAATTTTTCCCTGGATAATTTTGGCAACGGCTATTCGTCACTCACTTATTTAAAACGCTTACCGATCAACGAACTTAAAATTGATCAGAGTTTTATGCGCGATATGCTGACTGATTTTGATGATCTGGCGATTATAGAAGCGGTGCTGGCTTTGGCGACCGCTTTTAACCTCGAAGTCATTGCCGAAGGTATGGAATCGAACAAACAAGCCGAAATGCTGCTGCAAATAGGCTGCGACAGAGTACAAGGCTATGCGATTGCTCACCCCATGCCCGCCGATGATTTTGCAAAATGGGTAACTAATTGGCAACCGGATCCCGACTGGCTGAATTGGCCCTCATTTATTCATGACGATTTACCGTTATTATTTGCCAATGCTGAATACAAGGTATGGATTAATGCCATAGAAGGCTATCTTAACAACCAAGTACACAAACCTGAAAATTTACAATCCCGCTTTGGCATCTGGCTAACGATTAACAGCCCTCTCAAAAATGGAAATTATGAGGCTATGTTAGCCCTGCATGAAGCATTACAAGCACTGGGCTGGGAGTTAATAGCGCTCCATGAGGCGGGCCAAACCGAACAGGCACTTGCAAGACTGCCTGAACTTCATAAGCTGCAAGAGGCCTTGCTGGTAAAACTGAAAATGCTGGTACTGGAAACCGGGCAGTCGGTTTAACTTAATCTACAAGTTTTAATGATTGATTCTGGTGAGACGGCTATAACTCGAAAAGCCTTATTCCGGGAACGCTGAGCCCTCGCTCGGCGTAGACATAGGCGTAGGCCGGAATAAGACCACCCAAGCGTAGCGCGTGGTGGCGTTTCCGGCAGACTCGTACCGTGTGCCGGAAACGCTTATTCTCGCTTTCGCTCGAAAAGCCTTATTCCGGCCTACGCCTGAAAATGCTGTGCATTTACACTGACTCCAATTGGCAAAAAACATGCCCGCCAAGACATCTAAACCATCATTTGAATAACTCACGCCAGTTCTTTTATCGCATCTTCGGTATAAAAAAACACCTTGCCTGGCTCGAGTTGTTTAATAAAATTGGTTTTTTTAAGTTTATCAAGTACAGGGCCTTTTGCATCTGACAGATGCAGGGTCAACCCTGAGGCTTGCAAGGCATGATTTAAATTTTCCAACGCCTCTAAAGCCGTGGCATCTACATCACTGACCGAGGTAAAAATCAGGATGATATGTTTAATGTTGGCTTGGCGCTTTAGTTCAGCGGTAATAAAATTTTCAATAAAATTAACATTGGCAAAGGTGATACTTTCATCAATGCGCAATAATAAAAGATGCTCCCACGTTTCTACCTGATGGCGTTTGATATTACGGTAATGCCCGGTTTCGGGAATGCGCCCAACAACGGCTATGTGCGGCTGACTGGTCTTGCGCAGGTAACTGATAAACGTAAGAATAATGCCTAAACTAATGCCTTCTTCAATGCCCAACACCAAAACACCCAGCAAGGTTACGATTTCGGCGATACCATCACCCCGATCATAACGCCAGGTGTGAACAATACTACCCAGCCGCACCAGCGGAATAATGGCGACCAAAATAATCGCCGCTAACACTGCTTTGGGTATATTTTCAAACCACGGGCTAAAAAAGATGACCGCCAATGCCAGAATGCCCGCTGCAATCAGCATCGCCATTTGGGTGCGGGCACCGGCAGAAAAATTAACCATGGTTCGGCTAAAGCCACCGGCAACCGGCATACCACCGGAAATGGCGGTAGCCAGATTAGCCACACCCAAGGCTATTAGTTCCTGATTAGGTACAATTTTTTCGCCTCTCAGGTTAGCGGTCACTTTGGCAATGGCGACACTTTCTACATAAGCAATTAAGGCAATAAAAGCCGCGCCAGGCAGTAACAAACGCCATTTTTGGAGATCAATAAAATCCAGGCTTAGCACAGGAAAACCGGCCGGTACTTCACCGACAACGGCAACTTTGTTGTGCAGGGTTAAGCCAAAATAACCAACGGCAAGCGTGGCTAAAAGAACCGTTAACAAAGGCCCGCATTTACTAATGGCCATCACCAGTGATAGTTTTAAACCTGCTTTTTTAAGCAACGAAGTCAGCGGTTTTCCAAAAGCTATCAACATTACCAAGGCGGCCACACCAATGATCACCGTGGTCGAATTATAGCCCGACAAATAATCCCGGTAACAAGCGCTATCAAAACCGCACGAAGGGCTTTTTAAACCCGCCAGTTGCGGTAATTGACTGCCTATAATCAACAGCGAGGCGCCGCTGGTAAAGCCGGTCAATACGGGATGACTGATAAAATTAACCAAGCCACCCATACGTAAAAGAGCCATCAGCAACATGATGAGTCCGCTTTCTGCTGACAATATCAACGCGCTTTGCACCGGATTACCCAAGGCACTGATTTCGGGTGAATTTAAGGCACTGGCAATCATAATGGCGGCAATGGAAACCGGCCCTACGGATAAGGTTCGACTGGTGCCTAATAAGGCATACAATACCGGCGGTAAAATACTGGCGTAAAGCCCAAGTTGCGGCGGCAAACCTGCCAATATCGCGTAGGCAATCCCTTGAGGAACCAGCAAAATAGCGGTAATGATACCGGCGAACAAATCACTGTTAAAATCCTGACGGGTATAGGTTTTTAACCAACCCGCAATAGGAAAGAAGTCGGTTAATCGTGACAACTTACGTTGTAAATCAGTCATTGTGGTAATCAGTCATTGTGGTTGTTACTCTTGTTCCAGGCTATGGTAAGAAATAGAGAACTCGATAAAGGTGAAAGGTGAAAGGTGAAAGGTGAAAGGCGAAAGGCGAAGGGCCAAAGGCCAAAGGTGAAAGTCAAACTGATTCATCCACACCTTGTACCTTGTGCCTTGAACCTTTAACCTTTAACCTTTAACCTTGCACCTTTAACCTTTAACCTTTAACCTTTAACCTTTAACCTTGTACCTGCCCTACCTACTCTTTTGTAAAGCGTTTGGAGTAGGATTCCAAATGCGGTATATCTATTCGATAGCCTTTAATCATTAAATGCCAGTACATCCAAGGAAAACCGATTTTTTTACCGATCCACCAAATAAACAAATTTTTTCTGGGATCCAATAATGGAAAAGACGGTGTTACTTTGCCGCCATAAGCAAATTCAGCCAACATGACCGTGCTCAGTGAGGTTGTTAACGGGCAAGAGCCATAACCATCGTATTTTTCCTCAACGGCTTTACCGTTGATAAGGTGCAAAATATTATCAACCAAAATGGGCACTTGTTTCCTGACGGCAGCGGCCGTTTTGGCATTGGGGGTTGAGGTCGCATCGCCCAGCCCGAAAATATTAGGATATTTGTTGTGCTGGAGTGTTTTGTCATGGACATCTACCCAGCCGCCGGCATTGGCTAACGGGCTTTTTTTAATAAAATCAGGCGCACTTTGCGGCGGTGTAACATGAATCATATCGAAGGCTTTAACGACTTGCTGCTTGTTGCCTTCGGCATCCGTCATTTCAAACGTAGCGGTTTTAGCCGGGCCATCAATGGCAACCAGATTGTGATTAAAATTGGTTTTAATCCCATAACCTGCCACTACTTTGCTTAAGGCTTTGGCAAAAAAAGGAATGCCAAAAATGGCAGGGCCCGCATTACAAAACTCAATGTTAAATTTATCCAAAATTCCTTTTTTACGAAATCTGTCCGCAGCCAGATACATGATTTTTTGGGGGGCACCGGCACATTTAATCGGCATTGGCGGTTGTGTAAATAACGCGGTTCCCGACTCACTGTTTTTGATGCATTCCCACGTATATTCTGCTGTTTCTGCCGAATAATTGCTGCACACGTTGTTTTTACCCAAGGTTTCTTTTAAGCCCGCAATTTTATCCCAATCCAACTGTAAGCCGGGACAAACCACCAGGTAATCGTAACCAATCGATTCACCCGAGCGTAAAGTCACGGTATTTTCATCCGGCTGAAAGGTTTCTGCGTAATCCTTAAGCCAAGTCACGGTTGGATGAATTAAATCGGCTTCATTGCGGGTGGTTTGTTTTAAGGTATAAGCACCGCCACCAATAATGGTAAAGCCGGGTTGGTAATAATGCTTTTCAGAAGGCTCGATAAGGGCAATATTAATAGTGGCGTTTTGACGACGCATGTTATTGGCAACGGAAACGCCTGCTGCGCCGCCGCCTACAATCAAAATAGTGTGATGTTGTTGTGTCATGATTTTTCTCGTTATTATTATTTATGGTTTAAGATGCAAGGGGCGATTCTGTAAGTACTTAAAGACTTCGCCCTTGCACCGTTAAGCGTATTATGCTTTTTGCCAAGCCTCAAAACCACCCGCCATTGACAGCACATTCTTATAGCCTAACTGTTGCATTGTCTGCGCTGCCAATGCAGAACGACCGCCGGTACGGCAATAAAGCAGCACCGCTTTGGATTTGTCAGCCAATTCGGGACTATTGCCAATTTTAAATTCCAGCACCCCGCGCGGCAAAAGCAGCGCATTATTAATATGACCCGCCGCGTATTCACTCTCTTCGCGAGTATCAACCACAACAATATTACCTTCTGCCAACAGCTGTTTGGCGGTAGTAACATTAACTTCGGTAATATGTTGCTTGGCTTCGGCTACCAAGTCTTGGGGACTGACTTCATTACGAACGGGACGCGTGGTATCCCGAAGTATAACGGCATCCTGACGTTCATTTTCATCCAAACCGCAATACCGGTTGGCAGGAACTGCTTGATCGATTAACCGTGGTTTTGGCAAATTTAAATTATTCATCACCTCAATAAATTCTTCACGCGTTTTTCCGGCCAGACGCGGATTGGTGGTGCGTTCCTGTTTAATACTACTGACCCAACGTTCTTGATAATCATGCCCCGGATAAACCAGCGTTTCATCCGGTAAAGTAAATAACCGTTGAGTGATGCAATCATAAAGCGCACCGGCATCACCGCCTTGAAAATCAGTACGACCACAACCGCCTATCAATAAAGAATCACCGGTAAAAACCCGATCACGCCATAAAAATGAAATACTGCCGCGCGTATGTCCCGGCGTGGCAATCACTTTAATGTGTTCGTTATCGCCTAATTTAAAAATATCGCCATCCTGAATTTGCACATCTGCGGTCTCGGCACCGCAGAGTTGACTCACGGCGGTTTGTGCGCCCACTAATTGGCGCAATAAACCGCTTGCCGTTATATGATCAGCATGAACATGCGTTTCCAGGGAATATTTCAGCTGTAAACCCAGCGTTTCCAGCAAGGACATATAGTCATTAATGTGGGTATTGACCGGATCAATAAAAACCGCCTCGTTACTGATGGAGTCAGCAATTAAATAGGTATAAGTCCAGGTTTCTTTATCAAATAATTGTTTAAATATCATGATGTCTCTCTGGGTGGAACTGTTAATGGGTAAGGTTA
>CAIUYS010000564.1 GCA_903903365.1 uncultured Methylococcaceae bacterium | reverse complement strand
GCTATCATAAGTTTTCTGCAAAATATGATGACAGGGGCAATCAGACTGAATGGGCTTATTTTGATGAGGCGGGACAGCCTACCTTACATGAAGAGGGCTTTCATAAATTGACTGCAAAATATGATGGCAGGGGCAATCAGACTGAATGGGCTTATTTTGATGTGGCGGGACAGCCTACCTTAGATAATTATGGCGATCATAAAATTACTGCAAAATATGATGGCAGGGGCAATCAAATTGAATGGGCTTATTTTGATGTGGCGGGACAACCTAATTTTCATTAAAGTTAGTCATTATATAATTATTCACTTATCGCTTGATTTATAACGGCATCTGAAAGCCCTGATTGTCTCAATATCAACGCGTCAATCATAGTGGCATCCACCTTTAGTTGCCTGGAAAATGATTTTAACCGGCGGCATAACGGTCTTCTTTAGCATAATTCAGCAATTTTATTAATTTGCCTTATTTACGAAAAAACAGATTGATGATGACCGTTAAAATAATACTGACGACAAATAGGGAGGTGATCGGGATAAACACCCACTTGTTTTCATCCTCAATGCGGATATCACCGGGTAGTTTTCCAAACCAGTTTATTAGCCAGGGCGCGTAACTAATAATTAGTCCAACGACTACCAAAGTAGTGCCAATGGCCGCCAATAATTTCCCGATTGCCATAATTTGATCTTCAACCCGATGCTAATATAACCATGATAATACCGCAAACTTTAAAAGCCTCATAGTGACTGTCTGCCTATTTAAATATTATGGATGGATTGGCTGATGGCAAGCTAGTTTGAGCGTGTGATGGGCGATTATCAGGTTTTCGTCGGTGGGTACGATCCATGCAGAGACTTTAGAAATAGGCATTGAAATACATGAAGCACCGGTTGCATTGGCTGAGTCGTTAAGCTCAAGCCCCAGCCACGACGCATGATGGCTGATTCTACTACGAATTGTAGCAGAATGTTCACCAATGCCTCCGGTAAATACCAATGCGTCAAGGCCGCCCAGTGCGGCGGCTAAAGAACCTATTTCTCGTCCGGTGCGATACACAAACAACTCAATGGCTTCGTGTGCCTGCGGGTCGTCGCTGGCAAGCAAGGTGCGCATGTCGTTGGAAATGCCGGACACGCCCAGTAAGCCGGATTGATGGTAGAGCAGATTTTCCAGGGCGCGGGCGTCCATGCTGTAATGATCCATGAGATAAAGCAATACACCGGGGTCGATGTTGCCGCAACGGGTTCCCATAACCAAGCCATCCAGCGGAGAAAAACCCATGGTAGTGGCAACGCTGTTGCCTTTGTAAAGTGCGCACAGGCTGGCACCGCTCCCCAAGTGGGCGACGATAATACGGGCTTCGGCGAGGGTGGGGTCAAGGGTGGGCAATATGGAGTCTATGTATTCGTAGGATAAACCGTGAAATCCGTAACGTCGAATTCCTTCATCGACAAAGTGATGGGGCAGGGCAAAGCGTTGTGCCACAGCAGGCTGGGTGTGGTGAAACGCCGTATCAAAACAGGCGACTTGGGGTAACGAGGGCTTGATGTCCAGCAGCGCACGTATGGTTGCCAGATTGTGCGGCTGATGAAGAGGTGCCAGCGGGATGAGGGTTTCCAGTTCTGCCAGAACAGTTTCGTTAATCAGAACGGGCACCGAGTAGTTTTGGCCTCCGTGAACAACGCGATGGCCTACGGCCAGTAAGATTCCGTCCGCAAAATAAGCCCATAGCCAGTTGAGAATGAGCTTGATCGCACTGGCGTGATCGTGGGCTTCATTAATAGAGAGGCTACGATCGACCAAAACGACAGCATCGGGGGTCTTTACGGTGAAGCGGGGTTGATTGCCGATCTCTTCAATTTGTCCGGCAGCATCGGCAACAAGTTGTGCTGTCGAGGTGTTTTTTTGGTAAATGGCAAACTTGATGCTTGATGAGCCTGCGTTGATGACCAGTAGGTATTTATTCATTAAACCGGATTTACGTTAAATTTAATCTTTCCGAGCATCAGGTTCCCTCACGGTTGCGTAAATTAGCGGGCATATAATTGCGATCCCCCAAGATTTCCAGCATCGGCCCGTGAATATCGAATTTGACAATACTTAACGAGGCGGCCGGTGCGTCGATACGATCGCGGTAGCGGCCAAGATCAATCCCCATCAGGCTACAGAGGATAATGCGTATCGTGGCCTTATGCGATACTACCAACACATTGCCGGTCTGGTAGCCGGACTCGATTTCGGTGATGATCGGGAGTGCGCGATTGGCTACCTGAACAGCGGTTTCGCCGTCGGTCGGAGGATTCCAGGCGGGTTCTGTCAACCAGCGGATGTAATCTTGTTCGTAGCGTTGCTTAACGTCTGCCTGTTCTCGACCTTCCCATGCACCGTAACCGATTTCACGAAGTCCGTCCCTGAGTTGCATGGGCAAACCCACCGCATTACACAAAGGCTGTGCCGTCGCGAGGGTTCTTTTCATCGGGCTGACGTAAATAGCCGTCCAAGGTATTGCTTGATACGCTGTTGCGAAAGCTTGCGCCATCAGGAGTCCCTCTGGCGTCAATTCCGGATCCATTGCGCCGCAATAGGCACCGCGTTGACTGTGTCCTGTTTCACCATGGCGTAACAAATAAATTTTAAGACTCATGTCAAAAATCCCGGTTCATTGACGGGTAACTTGACCGGTACGGCATGCACATTCCAAATCTCGTCGCAATATTCACGAATGGCCCGATCAGAAGAAAACTTTCCGGCTCTGGCGGTATTCAGGATTGACATGCGTGTCCAGCGTTCCGTATCTTTCCAAACAGTCGTCACTTGATCCTGACAGGCCACATAATCTGCGTAATCGGCCAACACCAGAAACGGGTCATACTGACATAGATTATCCACCAAAGGCCGAAATACTTCGGTGTCGCCATGCGAAAAATGACCCGAAGCGATAAGGTGAATGACTTCGGACAAGTGCGGATTTTTTTCGATAGTAGTCGCTGGATGATAACTGTCGTGTTGAACTCGAACGACCTCTTTTTCGGTTAGCCCAAACAGAAAGAAATTATCGGCCCCGACTTCTTCACGAATCTCGACATTGGCACCATCCAGGGTGCCGATAGTCAAGGCACCGTTTAGGGTAAATTTCATATTACCGGTGCCGGACGCTTCTTTGCCTGCGGTGGAAATTTGCTCGGATAAATCAGCCGCAGGATAAATCAATTGTCCGTTTTGGACATTGAAGTTGGGAACAAAAGCCACTCGCAGGTATTTATTCACATCCGGATCATTATTGACCACCTCGCCGACGGCGTTGATAAGCTTGATAATAAGCTTGGCCATAAAATAACCGGGTGCTGCCTTGCCACCGAATATAAAGGCCTGCGGCGGAATACGAAGGGCGGGATTACGCTTAAGTCGACAGTACAAGGTGATAATGTGCAGCACATTAAGATGCTGACGCTTATATTCATGGATACGCTTAACCTGAATATCAAACAACCAGGTAGGATCCAGTTCTATGCCGGTATGGTTAAGCAGGTAAGCGGCGAGTTTTTGCTTGTTCGCTTGCTTGACGGCACGCCATTCTTGACGAAATGCGGCATCATCGGCAAAGGCTTCAAGTTTCTTGAGTTCATGGGTCTGTGTAAGCCAGTTATCGCCAATCGAGCGGGTAATTAAGTCGCTCAATTTGGGATTGGCCAATGCCATAAAACGGCGTGGTGTTACCCCGTTGGTTTTGTTACTGAAACGCTCAGGCCATAGTTCGTAGAAATCTTTTAGCACGCTGGTTTTTAGCAATTCGCTATGTAACGCAGCAACGCCGTTAATGGCATGACTGCCAACACAGGCGAGATGTGCCATGCGCACACGCTTGTCGCCAGTTTCATCAATCAGCGATAAACGGGCTACGCGCTGATCGTCGCCGGGATAACGCCGCCGAACTTCATCAAGAAAACGCCGATTGATTTCGTAGATAATTTCCAGATGCCGAGGCAGAAGTTCACTAAATAAAGGTAATGTCCAGGTTTCCAGAGCTTCCGGTAGCAAGGTGTGATTGGTGTAGCCAAACGTTTTATGAGTGATGCCCCAAGCTTTGTCCCAATCAAGCTGATGCTCATCTACCAGTAACCGCATCAGTTCGGCAACGGCAATTGAAGGATGGGTGTCGTTGAGTTGGACGGCGAACCTGTCAGAAAAGCGGGTGAGAGGTTGGCCGGTAAGCTTGAGTATATGTAGCATATCTTGTATGGAACAAGAAACGAAAAAGAATTGCTGCGCCAAACGGAGCTTTTTTCCGGCTTCAGGTTCATCATTGGGATACAGCACTTTAGTCAGGGTCTCGGAAATAACTTTATCGCCCACCGCCTGATAATAATCACCGGTATTAAAGGCCTTAAAGTCAAAAGACTCACAGGCCTCGGCACTCCAAAGACGCAGGGTATTACAGGTATTAACGCGATAACCCGGCACCGGCGTATCAAAAGCCACG
>CAIUYS010000563.1 GCA_903903365.1 uncultured Methylococcaceae bacterium | reverse complement strand
TTTATCGCCCCTGAATAACCGTCCGGCGCAATAAATTTAAAACAGACAGCCGTCACTTTGCCGGACTTTTTAGCTAGATAAACCGTGGTCTCATTAGCGCCAATATTATAGTCAGCGGAAGGGATTGTTAGCGTGTCTTGCAGCAGGTCATTATCATAAAGCGTAACGGGAACCACTTCTTGCAGCGATTTTTTTAAATCTTCATCAAGGCGCTGTTGAATGGTGTCTTGCGTACTGCAATTGGTAACACCCAGCAAGATACTGGCAAGCAAGGCAAAGCCCGCTAAAATACCCGTTTGAAATTCCAGCTTGGGTCTAAGACGTGCCAGATTGGACGGTTCCAGCCAGTTTTTTACAAACGCGCGGTAAACAGTCATTTTATCTTGCAAGCGTTGGAGTGTTGCGGGGTCAAGTTTCATGGTTTACGCTCTGGCTTAAGTATTGTAAAATTTTAAAAGCGGCTTTAAACATATCAGTATTAATTCCCCATGAAGCGTGACGAGGTTTGTAACCCCGTCATTAATGTTTTGCAAGCTCTTGAAATCTTAAAACGTTTCGGTCGGGGTTGCAAACCCCGACCGGCATCGGTGTTGCCGGGTCAAGTTTCATGGTTTACGCTCTGGCTTAATCATTGTAAAACCTTGTGGGAACGATTTAAGATTTTGGAATTTCAAGGGGCTTGCCTTTGCGATCACGGCCGTAAATTCTGGGGCGTATGTAATAATCTATCAGCGGTGTCGCTGAATTCATTAGCAACACGGCAAACCCGGCTCCTTCGGGATACGCGCCCCAAGTACGAATCACGAAAATCAAAAGCCCGCATCCTGCACCAAAGACCAACTGTCCGGTTTTCGTGTTGGGCGAGGTTACATAATCAGTCGCGATAAAAAATGCCGTTAACATCAGTGCTCCTGAATTCAGATGCAAAAATGGACTGACATAATGCTGAGCATCCAGGGTATGAAAAAATCCGGACAACACGGTTACTGTCAGTAACAACGAGACCGGAATATACCATTGAATAACCCCTTGCCGGATTAACCAAACACCGCCCAAGCTCAGTAACAGCGTTGAGGTTTCGCCTAAGCTGCCGCGCGTCCAGCCGATAAAATTTAAAAAACCCGAGTAGTCTTTTAAGATGTCGACCAACAGCCGGTTTTGCGAGAATTCAGTTTTGACAAACCCCAGAGTGGTAGCACCTGTGGTTGCATCCAAATTGTCCAAGCCGACAAAAGTGATGTGCCAACTTTCAATAAGCCCCGGTGAATGTGAAAAGAACAACGGTGACACATTGGCCCAAGTAGTCATTTCGATAGGAAAAGAAATCAACAAAGCGACTCGGGCCAACATGGCCGGATTAAACAGGTTTTGTCCCAGACCGCCATAAACCTGTTTACCTAAAATAATCGCTATTGCCGAGCCCACCACCCCAATCCACCACGGTGCCCAAGGCGGTAAGGTCATAGCCAACAACCAACCGGTCAAGACAGCGGAGCCATCCATTAGCACCGGTTTGGCAAGTCGGCCAGCCAGTCGCAGACAAAAAGCTTCAAAAAAAACCGCTGATAACACGGTAATAATAAACAGGTTTAACGCCGGCCAGCCAAAACAAAACAATCCATAAACAGTCGCTGGCGAGATTGCCAACATGACTTGCCACATAATAAGGCTGACACTGACTTTAACGCCAACATGCGCACCACTGCCAGGTTTCATGTTTGCCATCATACTATTGCCTCCTGTTGGGCTTTTAGCCGTTCGCGCTCGGCTTTTGCCGCTATCCTGATCAGTTCTTCTTCTCTTTGTTGCTGTGCAATGCGCTCCATTCGGGCATTGCGGTCATCAATCAAGCGTTTGGTCTGTTCGGATTTGTGCTGGGCTTGTTGTCTGGAGACAACTTCACCCGAGGCATATTTAAAATACTGTACCAACGGAATATTGGAAGGACAGATATAAGAGCAGCAACCACAACTGATACAGTCTTTTAAACCTAAATCAACCGCCACATCCAATTGATTGATGCGTATATTGTTCGCCATATCCAGAGGTCGTAATCCCGCCGGGCAAACGCTGATACAACTGGCGCAACGGATACACGGCTGTTCATCGGTATTTTTCAATTCGTTTTGCGTTAATGCCAAAACGCCGCTGGTCGCCTTAACGGTTGGCAAGCCGGTATGCGGCAAAGCATCACCCATCATGGGCCCGCCCATAATGATACGTGCGGTTTGCTCTATATTTACCTGACAAAAATCAAACAGTTCAGAGATTAAAGTCCCCAACGGCACTTCCACGTTCATCGGTTTGGCAACAGCTCCACCCGATACCGTAATCACACGACTCACCAAAGGTTGCCCATACCGAAGCGCTTTATGGACGGCATGAGCGGTACCGACATTATGAATGGTTACACCTATTTCTGAGGAGCGACAACCCACCGGAACTTCCTTGCCCGTTACATAGCGAATCAATTGCCGATCCCAACCCATCGGATAACGGGTAGGAATTTGCAGCACTTTAATCAGTGGATAAGGCTGTGCAGCGGCTTGCATGGCAAGATAAGCTTGCGGCTTGTTGTCTTCAATCGCCACGACTGCGCTTTCGGCCGTCATGCCATGCAGCATCAAACGCACACCATCGATAATTTGTTCCGCGCGTTCCTGCATCAAACGGTCGTCACAACTTAAATAAGGTTCACACTCCGCGCCATTAATAATCAGCGTATCTATCTGATTTTCACGCCCCATATTAAGCTTAACCGCCGTCGGAAAAGTGGCGCCGCCTAAACCGACAATGCCCGCTGCTCCCACGCGCAAACTAATATCTTCAGGCGTTAGCTGAAACGGGTCGTCAACCGGGTGCGTTTCCAGCCATTCATCTTTACCGTCGGTTTCCAGCACAATCATGCGAATCGGCAAGGCGGAGGGATGCGGTGCGGGATAATCATTAACATCAAGAATCACGCCCGAACTGGGAGCATGTACGGGGGCGGAAATCAGGCCTTGGCTGTAGGCCAACAATTGGCCTTTAAGCACTTTATCACCGACTCTAATCAGCGGTTCGGCCGGCTTGCCGACATGTTGCTGCAGGGGGATATACAGTTTTTTGGGTAAAGGAAACTGATAGACAATATTTTGTGTTGCCGTTTGGGCTTTGTTTTGTTCGGCATGAACGCCACCCCGAATGCGTGGTTTTGAAAAAAAATCCAGAAACGACTGAAAAATGTCACCCTCATTTTCAGGCTTTGTTATCGTCTCAAGCGGGAGAAAAAACGGCGTGACCAGCAGGCCTTTTAATCCTTTCACAATGTCGTTATGGACAGGCGAAACAGCGTTTAAACAGCTTTTTAACATACGGCATTACTCGCTAATGGTAAAGCAGGTTTAGTCCAACGCCAGTTTCGTAAGGTGACTTCAACAGGGTGCATTTGCAAACATTCCGTCGGACAGACATCCACGCATTTTTTACAGCCTATGCAAGCATCGGCCACCACGGCATGAATTTGTTTGGGCGCACCAACAATGGCATCGGTGGGGCAAACTTTAAAGCAACGGGTACAGCCGGTACAGGTCGCTTCACTGACTCTGGCGACCAGTAATTCAGGTTCTTTAACGGCACTTAAATCCAAATCCAAGCCCAACAAAGCCGCGATTTGTTCTGCCAATGCGCTGCCACCGGGCGGACACATCGTAGGAGCTGCCTTACCCTCGACCAGTGCTTCGGCGGCGGGCCTGCAACCAGGAAAACCGCATTGACCGCATTGTGAGCCGGGCAATAAAGATTCCAGTTCGTCAACAACCGGACTGCTTTCCACTTTTAAATACTTGGCCGCTATACCCAGTAAAAAGCCTAATAGCAGTCCCAACAAAGTTAAACTGATAATCGCAGATAAAACATACATGGCTGCTTTCCTGTCACGTTTTAGTATTAAGACCGGCGAAACCCATAAAGGCCAGCGATAAAATACCGGCAGTAATAAACGCAATCGGTGTCCCTGCAAATAACACAGGCACAGCCATCAGCGCCAAACGCTCGCGTAAACCTGCAAACAGCACCATCACCAATGTAAAACCCAAGGCAGAACCAAAACCAAAAATCATGCTCTGCATAAAGCCGTAGTGTTCCTGCACATTTAATAACGCGACACCCAAAACAGCGCAATTGGTCGTAATCAATGGCAGGAAAATACCCAGTATTTGATACAGTACCGGACTGGTTTTATGCACCACCATTTCGGTAAACTGCACCACAGCAGCAATCACCAGAATAAAGGCGAGTATCCGCAAAAACTGGATATTAAAAGGCGCCAGTACAAAATGTTCAAGTATCCAGCTGGTCATGGCTGCCAAGGTCAACACAAACGTTGTTGCCAGTCCCATGCTTAAAGCAGAATCCAGTTTTTTGGACACGCCCATAAACGGGCATAAGCCCAAAAATTTCACCAGAACCACGTTATTGACCAGAGCCGTGCCTAATAAAAGCAAAAGATATTCACTCATCGTTTTTTCCACGCTATGGAGATTGCTGTTTACAAGCCTTTGTAATTACTTACAGCATCAATTATGCCAATTAAATGATTATGCAGTAAGCGCCGGTTTAACGGGCAAGTGCGCTGCGATGGCGGAAGGTTGCGGACTATAAAAACTGTTGCAAGTAATACATATCGCCATCGATAAAAATATTTATGTCGTAATTCTTACAAAATGGTTACTCTATTAACATCAGGAAAACCGCAAAAAACAACCTGCACTCTTATGGTTCCCACCTTCTAGTTGCTCCCGATTGATCGGTCTATAGCCTGTCCTTGATGAAGCAGAAAAAGCATCCATATCGATAGCGGCATAATTTTTGCTTCTTAATCTTTATAAGATAAACCCTAGCCCCGTCATAAATCTATGAAAAAGAAGTCATTGCAATATTTAAGGATGCATACCAATATGGAAAGCGTCATTGATGAACTGGCACCCAATTTTCTTGGGAACGGGACTATTAACGGTAATGATGACAAAATGCCTTACGGCTTGTTTGTTGAGGCGGTTGAACAAGCACCGATTGCGATTTCGATTACCGATAAAAAATCCAACATACTGTATGTTAATGAAGCATTTTCCAAAGTCACCGGCTACCATTCCTCTGATATTCTGGGAGAAAATGAATCAATATTGTCAGACAAATCGACACCCCGAGAAGTCTATTACGATTTATGGCATACCATTACCGCCAAGAAAACATGGCACGGGACCTTATGTAACCGACATAAATCCGGTCATCGTTATCTCGCTGATTTAACGATAGCCCCCATGCTGGATGAACAGGGTGTTATTACTCATTTCATAGGCATGCATAGAGACATTACCCAGTCTTATGAATCTGAAAAAAAGGTTATTAATCACAAACTATTAATCGAGTCGGTCATTAACTCATCGCCCATTGCCATGGTGGTTATTGATGATCAAGATCGGGTGATTTTAGATAATCATAACTATAAAGCACTGGTTACTGATCTGGATAAAGGTGAACCGGCCGCCTTTTTTTTACAGTTGCTGCGTAATGAAATGGGGGATTTATGGCAACAAATACAAAAAAATGAACTAGGGTTTAATAATCGTGAGTTTAGAATAGAAGGCAAAGGCAACCGAAGACCTCACTGGTTTTCTTGTGCAGGAAACTGGTTTATAGAAAATGAAGTTAATGCCGATGCATTTTTTGATAATACTTCCAAGCAATATCTGATACTCACCATTACAGACATCACCCGACAACGCCGACAGATGGAAGAGTTGCATCTTCAAACATTAAAAACCATCATGGCTGAAGATGAACGGGTGCGGAGCATCAGGGAAACTTTGCTGGGTGCGATGCACCAAATTCAAATGCCAATGAACCAAATCAGGGCAGCCGAACAACTGTTAAAACACAAAGGGATGGATCAACAAGTCGGCTTGTTACATAGCTTGCAGCAAATTCAGAAATCCGGTGAAGAAGCGCTTAAGACCATGGAAAAATGTATCCCGAAGATTCTGCAAGCAACTATTATTCCGGTTAACATTAATCAAATTCTTCATGATGTGCTTTTACTCAGCGACCAACAAATCTTGAGCAAAGGCATAGATGTGCATTGGCATCCAATGCCCGCATTACCCAACATACTGGGCTCTGAAAATCGCCTGCGTATATTGTTTAAGCAATTAATAGATAATGCAATTGATGCTCTCAGCGCCTCAAACCATGGCGAACAGCGAATAAAAATTTCCACGGAAGCTGACGCTGATATGATTTTTGTCTGCATTGAAGACAGCGGCCCCGGCATTCCCTTTGAAAAACGCACCAAAGTATTTGAACCTTTTTATACCACCCGTCCCATGGGCAGTAACCAGGCGGGTATGGGACTGGTTATGGCAAAAGAGATTATTACCCAGCATCAGGGATTTATTGATATAGATCCGGCTTATACCCAAGGATGTCGGTTTAAAATAAGCTTCCCTCTGCCCAGACAGGAGCCAAGGAGGCTAACCTGATGACAGAGCGATTACAACTCATAGAAGCCGAACTTGATACCTTGTACCTCATCAGTCAGGTATTAAACAGCACGCATGATTTGCATGCAAAATTACAGGCGGTTCTGGAGATACTCCATAAAAGATCCGGTATGTGCTCCGGGATGATAACCCTGAAGGAAATTGAAAATAACAGCATGATTGTCAGTGTTGTTCACTCTGATGGCATCGATAAACTCAATCAACCTATCCGATACAACCCCGGTGAAGGCTTGATGGGTGCCATTCTTCATGACGGCAGTACCATTGTCGTTGAAAAAGTGTCTGAAGAACCGCGTTTTCTGGGTCGTTTAGGATTATATGATCCCGAATTACCTTTTATTGGCTCACCCATTTATATAGAAGAAGGCGACACCATAGGGGTACTGGCAGCGCAACCGAACAACAATCTTTTTCTGGGTGAGCGTGCCCGGTTTATGGAGATGATTGCCAACTTGATTGCCCAAAGCGTCAAAATGTTGCGGGCAATCGAACGCAACCAGCTTAACTTGCAAAGTGAACGGGATCAACTCAAGCAAGCCTTAATCAAAAACTACAGCTTTGAAAACATCATCGGCCATTCATCGCCCATGTTAAAGGTGTTTGATTTAATCCGTCAGGTTGCAAAATGGAATACCACGGTATTAATTCGCGGCGAATCAGGCACCGGTAAAGAAGTTGTGGCTAATGCCATTCATTTTAATTCAGGCTGTGCCAGTGGCCCCTTTTTAAAGCTGAATTGCGCCGCCCTGCCCGACACCTTATTGGAATCTGAATTATTTGGTCACGAAAAAGGCGCGTTTAGCGGCGCTATCAGTCAGCGCAAAGGCCGCTTTGAATTAGCCGATAATGGCACCCTTTTCCTCGATGAAATTGGTGAAATTTCTGCCTCGTTCCAGGCCAAATTACTCCGCGTATTACAGGAAGGAGAATTTGAACGCGTCGGCGGAACCCAGACGATAAAAGTCAATGTGCGCATTATTGCCGCCACTAACCGCAATCTTGAAGAAGAAGTTACCGAAGGCAAATTTAGGGAAGATTTATATTATCGCCTTAATGTAATGCCCATGCTGATGCCGGCCTTACGCGACAGAACCGAAGATATTCCCGAATTATCAGAATTCCTGCTCGGCAGAATATCTGACCAGCAAGGCGGGCGACCGCTGGAAATCAAGGAAAGCGCCATACGAATATTAATGAAGCACGACTGGCCCGGCAATGTCCGCGAACTGGCAAACCGCCTGGAACGGGCGGCCATCATGAGTCCTAACGGTATCATCGATCGCGATGTGATGGTCAGCACCGGACTTGAAGATGTCGTGGCGCAAGCCGGACTGCATAGTAAACCCTTAAAAGCACTAGCGATTGATTTTAGTGATGACAACATGGATGACCGTGAACGCGTCATTGCCGCACTGGAACAAAGCGGTTGGGTACAAGCCAAAGCCGCTCGCCTGCTGAACATGACCCCGAGACAAATCGCCTATCGTATTTTGACCCTGGATATTACCATGAAACAAATTTAGGTGATTTTCACAAAAATGCTTAAAGACTTTTCATCAACCAGTTTGGAGCAGCAATGACTATTCTATACGTGCAACATGATTACGCTGTTTTCGGCTTTGGTGAAACCCGGCAAGATGCTATCGTTATGGCGGCGCAATGGCTAAAAGATGAAACCGGCAAAGAGGGCTGTTCAGTTGATTATGCCGAAAGTTTATTGGTGACTTCGCCCAAACCCGGACAAATGACGCTCTATGAAACCGATGAAACCATCCCCTCCGATGCCGAAAACTGGGGTGGAGAGGAGCTGCTGGACTGGTATTATGATGTGGCTTGAGGTTGGTTATTATAGCTCTATGTGATTTACAGTGGGTGACACAATAATACATAATTAAAAATCTTAGTGTGTGCCATGATAAGCTGATATTAACACAAATCGTAAAGCCGTCATTCCGGCAGGGATTGCCGGAATCCAGTTGCCATGGATGGCAATTACAAAGCATACAATTAATTGATTTATAGCTTCAATTTTAATAAATACTATGCAGTATCGATTAGTACATCCTTGTACACTGGATCCCGGCAGTCCATGCCGGGATG
>CAIUYS010000562.1 GCA_903903365.1 uncultured Methylococcaceae bacterium | reverse complement strand
GGCAGAAAAAAAATCATTATTATTGGCTTGATACTGTTTTTTATCGGCAGTGTGGTTGCTGCCCTTTCAACCAGTATTTACGGCGTTTTATTGGGTCGGGCCATTCAAGGATCTGGCGCAATCGCCGCACCTATTATGGCTTTGGTGGCAGATTTAACCCAAGAAGTGCATCGCACGAAAGCGATGGCATTAATTGGTCTCAGCATCGGTGTCTCTTTTGGTGTTGCCATTACCGCAGGCCCGGTGATTGCCGGATTTATTGGTGTTCACGGCATATTCTGGCTGATTGCCGGGTTGTCGTTGGTCGCCATCTGGGTTATTCGTTATCAAGTGCCTGATCCGCAGCAATCCAAAGTACACAGGGATGCAGAGTTGGTGCCGGGACAGTTTTTTAATATCTTAAAAAACCATGATTTATTGCGGCTTAATTATGGCATTTTTATTTTACATGCCATTTTAACCGCCAGTTTTGTGGTGGTGCCTTTATTAATGCGTGATACCGGTTTGCTACCTGCAGAGCACTGGAAAGTTTATTTGCCGGTTTTTGTTATCTCAATGGCCGCCATTATTCCGTTCGTTATTTTGGCAGAAAAAAAGCGCAAGATGAAGCCGGTTTTTATCGGTGCCATTGCCGCACTGGTTTTGGCTGATCTGGGTTTAATGCAGTTTTATGCGTCTTTGCCAGCAATAATTGGTTTTCTCTGGTTGTTTTTTACCGGCTTTAATTTGTTGGAAGCAACCTTGCCCTCATTAATATCCAAGACAGCACCCGGCGATTTAAGAGGCACGGCAATGGGTGTTTATTCAACTTGCCAGTTTTTGGGTGCAGGTATTGGCGGCGGAGTAGGGGGTTGGTGTTATGGCGCTTATGGTGCTGCTGGCGTGTTCTTGTTTTGCGCAGCGGCTGCCTTGAGCTGGTTAATACTGTCAATCAGTATGAAGCCGCCCCGGTATTGGGCTAATTTGCTTATTTCATTAGAAAAAATTAACGAGCAGGAAGCCAACGATTTTGTGACTGCGATGCTGAAAGTGGTCGGGGTAGAAGAAATTACCTTGCACTACGATGAGGCCGTGGCTTATCTAAAAGTGGATAATCAACAACTCGACAAAAACCAGTTACAAGGTCTTATTACGCAGTATGTGGGTTAGCAGAAAGTAACCGTGATGCAATGGTGCGGAATCGGGGGTTTTGACGTCTTTCATTAACTTCGATTCCGTTCTGTTACATCGAGTAAGTAATATAAGAGGTATAGCATGTACGCCTATAAAGAAATACTGACACTGGAAAATCCCCAGCAACTTAACCTAAGCAAGCCGTTACCCTTTTTAAAAGGGAAAAAAATTGAAGTGCTTATTATTGTTGAAGATGACACGGACGAAATGATTGCTGAAGAAGAAACCGACTATATTTTGAAAAACGATGAATTAATGCGACAAATTGCATTATCCCGTCAAACGTATCAAAAAAATACCGGTTATCAGCCAACCCCAGAGGAATTAAATGCGATCATTAGTATTTGATGGTAAAACTTGGGAGGCTTACGAAGCATTAAGGCAACAGGATAAAAAACAGCATGAACAATTATGCCGTATTTTAAAAGAGATGCTTAGAAATGATCCACGTTATGGTTTGGGAAAACCCGAACCACTCAAGCACGCACTAACGGGATTATGGTCGCGTCGCTTATCTCAAAAAGATAGATTGGTTTATCGTTTCGATGATAATTCCGTTTTTATATTTGCCATTGGTGGGCATTATGATTGTAGCAATCCATAAAAAAACCTTTCGGTCTATCCGCTAAACTAAAATCCGCAAGCTCAAACCAAGACCTGCCCAATGGTAAATGCGCCTAAATAAGTCACGGTAAAATAAAGCAATGACAAGGCTATACTGGCGGCAGAATTGATAGCAAGAATTTTTCTGAAAATATAAGCCATCACGGTAAGCTCCCACAAGAACAATATCCCCAAACTATAATAGCTTAAGAGTGCCTCACTGACGGTTAGCCAGATTAAAACGGGGATAACGAAAAAAGATATTATATTGGCACACACCAAAATGGCTGTGGTTACTTGTAGATAAGCATATAAAGTTTTGTTTAAACGCAGTATAAAGCCTATAAACAGAAGCGTTAACAGTGTTTGTATCGCCACTTCAACAAACGATTCAAAAGGGTCATCCGTCATGTTGGCTTGCATGAAATACTCAACAATAAAATAGAACAATAGATTTTGTTTAAAAAATGCCTTCGACCGGGTTAACTCAAGCGGGTTATGTTTAAACCAGCACAAAGGCAGATATTGTCTTAAAATTTCAATAGGTGACATGGCAAGTCATGCGAGTAGTGACAACTATAGGGTTCTTTAAT
>CAIUYS010000561.1 GCA_903903365.1 uncultured Methylococcaceae bacterium | reverse complement strand
TAAAGACTGCGCCCGATTTTTAAAAATCGCAGACTGTAATTGTTCATTAATTTCGCTAATATCTATAAAACCTTGGGTAAAGCCATTTTTATGCTTGGTAAATTCGTAAATGGCATTCAGATTTTTTCCAGTATCATCAAAATCTTCTTGTATTTCTTTCCTTTCCTTGTCGTTCAGCGTTCCCGCCAGCGCCTCTTGCCTTTGCTGCTGAAGCTGGTTTATCTCTTCCCTGCTGTAGTATTGAATTGACAGAAGTTGATCTTGTTCAGTCTGGGCCGACCAGATTTCTGTACTGGTGAAGGTGCATCTTTCGCGTGCAGAAGGTAAAATCTCCTGCCCTAACCAGGCATTTAGCAGCGCACTCTTACCCGCTTTTTCCAAACCAATAACAGCAACTTCAAAACGGTTGGCATGTAAACGCTCCAGTTGCCGGTTTAATCGTGCGTGTTCCAGGTTGATTTTTTGCACAAGCTCGGGTGCTATATCTTCGCTTGTTTTATTACACAGCGTGACCAATTTATCCGCTAATACAGAGGTTATTTCTAACCGCGCCAGTTGTTGTTGACAAGTTTCCAGCCAAGTAGCCATAGATGTTCCAGAGTTATTAAAGACTTATTTGGGTAGTCCTTAGGTTGGGTTAGTGAAAGCGTAACCCAACCTAAAGACTTGCAAGTATCCGTCGCTTAGTGAGCGACCTCAACCTTGGAGCCCTTGGCTTGACCAATGTCAGCAAGCGTTTCGTTGAACCAGGATGTATCAAGATCAAAGGGCTTGCCGCCTTTGATGCGAGGAAATTCAATCGCACGAAGAACGCCACCACGATCTTCATCATGTCCTATTACACCGGATTCACGACGGAAGGCGCATTCGACAGCCAGATCAGCGCAAGACTTAATCAAGCGAATATCTTCAACATTTGAAGCAGCGGCTCTGGCAAAATAACCTGACTTTTGAATCAAGGTTTTTTCTGCGCCCAGCATTTCTGCAAACTGTTCACCAAACCATTTGCCGGGATTAACCGCGTCAAGCTTTACATGACCAAAAGCGTCGCGAGGGACTTCTTGGCCTTTGGCCTGCATTTCGGCAACGATAGCTTCGACACCGGCACCTTCTGAAACAAAAATATTGACGCAGTCATATTTATCCATAACGGCACGAAGACGTTTGGCTTCAGCAGCGATGTCAACCGTCATTTCCGGAATAAAAATGCCATGAACTTCAAAGGCATTGCGGTCAAGGCCCAATTCAGGCAACCATTCAGCGTGATCAAGCAACTTACGATATTCCTGAGCTGTGGCAGCCGTTAACCATCCGCAACTGCGCCCCATCACTTCATGAACAATCAACATACGCGGATTGGCATTATTTTCAGCAACTACGTTCCAAAAGTAACGCGCTCCCTGCTCTGCCGCTGTCCAGGCACCCAATGATTGATTGATGGGGAAGACATCGTTATCAACGGTTTTTGGCAAGCCGATAACGGTAAGACCGTAATTGTTGCTGGCAAGAAAAGCGGCAAGATCGGCCGCTGCGGTATTGGTATCGTCACCACCGATGGTGTGAAGAATATCAACATTATCTTTAACCAATTGATCAGCCGCTACTTTTTGCGGATCTTGACCTTCCTGTACCAGACCGCGTTTTAGGCAATCTTTAACGTTGGTCAATTTAACGCGACTATTGCCAATCAGCGATCCGCCAAAACGATGCAGAAGCCCCGCTTTTTCACGCATTGCTGGCGTTACGGTATAAAAATCGCCCAGTAACAGACCTTTGTAGCCGCTACGATAACAAATGATTTCAATAGAAGGATCGATTTCAGTATAACGTTCGATAAGACTACCGATAGCGGAGTTTAGGCAAGGAGCCAAACCGCCGGCGGTTAAAATTGCGACTTTTTTGGGTTTGTTCATAGAAATTGTAAAGTATGAAGTTAAACAAAAGTTATGGATCGGGAATTAAATAACAGGGAAGACAAACAGAAAAATGTGTCAACCTATTTACGTTATTAAATTACCCTTCCTAAATGTAAGGAGAATGATACAGCATCCTTTGCTATATCGTTCCGCACCAAATCTCAAAACACACGCTCATTTAATAACGTACACATCCAAAGCGCAGCAAAGAAAATGCCAGCGCGTAAGCTTTGACTTGAGACTCCGATGGAATCGCAATTTTACCATATTACAAAATAATATCTTTTGTTTTGTTGTTAATGCGCTTGAGGTATTGTTTGATAGGCTTTTTTGATGAGGTGATAACTCAGGATTTGCTTAAAACCGAGTATAAAATTTCGATTTTTTTATTGTGCAATGGCGAAATGGCCTATATCTGGCAGCCAATTCTCCTTTGGTTTAATAATCATTGGAGATTTGTGACAGGATTCGAGGATAAAAAACCAGTGGTTATTTTTTAAAATAACCACTAAGAACTGCGGAAAACGACAACTCGTTTTTAGCCAGAGGCTTGATGATCAAGAAAGCATCCCACAAAATTTTTGCTGCCTTGGGTAGATTCCTTATGCTTTGTCGAACCAAATCAAAGGCGCCAAACACCGCCAGACAAATGAACTGTTTTATCAAAGAATAATGGTTCCTGTTCAATCCGGCCAAAATAGCAATAGACTCTTGCGCATCAGTACCGCCACATTGCAGATATTTGAATACCGCCGTTTTAAGCAAATCGTTAGACATCACACCATACAGCGCGTTGGCAAGCACATTGAGATTGGCGTTGGCGTGTTGTCTGTCACGGTAATAGGCTTCGATTTTGTCGTGAATTAAATCGGTATTATAAAAATCAGGCATCGCCAATAAATGCGCACTCAATATTTGTATATCCGAGAATACCGCAGTCAAGCCGCCACCCGTTAACGGATGGCGCATATTAAGTGCATCACCCAGCATCACCGCGCCTTTGCGAATAATAGGTTTTGCCGCCATATAATGATTGGGCATCACTTTAAAGCCGCCTTCCTGCATGGCTTTCTCGTAGCTGGCAAGCATGGATTCGGGGATATACGGAGTCACATTGGCATCTAAATGGGCTTGTAGCAACAATTTTCTTGGCAACTGATCGCCCGGAAAATCGATTAAAAGCCTGACTTCGTGCTTGGAAATTGGATAACAAATAAACGGCGTGGGTCCTGATAAAAATACATGTCCATGTTTTGGAAAAGGCATGTCACAGTCATTTAATATCAGGCCTATAAAATAAGAAGTGACACTTTTTTTATTATTGCTGAGTTCATCCCTAAAATTTGAAAAAAAGCCATCGCTGGTAATGGTTAAGGGCGCATAAATAGACTTTATCTCGGACGTAAGCGACTCCCGGTAACTAACGCCAATAATTTCATGTCGCTCATTTTCCAGTAGTTGCAAAGCCTTGCCATGGATTTGCTTAACCGATTCATTCTGCAGGGCAGAGGCTCTGATTTTCTGTAAAAATCGGCCATTATGCAAGCCCATACCTTTGTAGTGATCCGGATAAGGTATGGTTATTTTTTCATCGCCTTGCAGCAATGAATACCCATCAACCGGCTGCGCATCAAAACCCTCCAGCAAATTTCCAAGCCCCATTTGATCAAGCGACAACACCGCTCCCGGCTGTAACAACTCGCCGACTATACGTTTTTTCTCTTTATAGCAATGATCAATTAACGCAATCTTAACGCCTTTGGGGGCGAGATATGCGGCAATGGTGGCACCGGCCATGCCTGCACCGATAATGCAAATGTCAAATTCTGATTTCATAGTGGGCTACTTGATACAAATACTTTAAACTGCGTTGATTGTCTTATCATCCCTGAATAGTCTGCCTATAATATCGACTCAACGCCCAGACAGGAAATATATTCCTATAGTTAGCGTAGGTTATCATACAGTTATAATTAAAAACCCCTGAAATATTTTCCTGTGACCAATCGCCAAGATCGGTTTGTCTGTTCAACAAGACCTTGATGCCAGCTTCAAGCACTTTTTTGTCAGCAAAATCAGCGGCCATTAAAGTCAGCAATGCCCATGCAGTATTAACCACTTGAGACGTAACCGCCTCACTATAAACCAGTTTAGAACAAGATTCGAAAGTTTCACCCCAGCCTCCATCCGTTTTTTGCTTACCCACTAAAAAGACACAGGCTTTATTGATACTGCCCACTAAAATTGTGTCGTCATAATAACCTTTACCCTTGGCTTTGCTGAGTGCTTCTACGCCAAACCAAGTAGCATAAGTAAAACAGACCGCCCAACCACCAAACCACGAACCATCGGTTTTTTGCTGTTTAAGAATAAAATCAATGCCTGTACTTATTGCTTTGCGTATTTCGCTATTTTTAAAGTCAGGATAAACTTCCTGAAGTTCAAGTAAAGCTATAACACACGCGGCCGTACATTCCGTCCATGAATAATCTATCATTATATCGGCAAACACTTCAGAGGGATTAAGTTTTTCCAGCCATTTGGGCGCACGCGTTAATTCATAAGTGGCCCAGCCCCCATCAGTATTTTGATAAGAAAGAATAATTTCGGCGGCTTGTTTGATACGTTGCTCATCAATTACCGGTTTAACCAGACCTGAATGATGAAGCGCCAAAGTGGCACTTAAACCCTCTGCGGTACAATCGGCCACCGGCCAGCCTTGTTCAGCGGTTGAAAAAGGCCAACTGCCTATCATGGGATGACGAAAAAACTCGGCATGTGTGGAATGCTCGGCTTTGATTTGCGACAACTCGATAAACTGATAACTTTTTGCCAATGTCGCCGGAAATAAAGCGCCCAAGTCACTTTCCAGTATCGCCCGTGTTGCAAAAGCGGTATCCCAAAGTTGTGAGCCGTTGTAGCCACTCATTTTCATGCCATCTTCAGCAACCCACAAATAATCATACCAACGCGCCACATGCTTTTTAAATTGCTCAGACTCTTTGCCATAGGCATGCCAGATACAAATAGAATTAATGGCTTTATTAACCGGCCCTATATCAAGGTATTCGGTTTGCTCATCTTCTGCATTGAGGTATTTTAAAATATAGTCAGTGGCTTTTTTTCTTAGCCAGGGCCATTTAACTTTTTCATAGTGATTGGTAAAAAAGTTCATCCACTTCAGTACCGGAGATGGCGTGGTGTAACAATCTTTTTCGCAAACTACATTACGCTGTTTTGGCCAGTTAATCGCCGCAAAATCGCCGTTATAAAGCTCCTCTCTTAAGGACAAAATCAGCTCGTTTTCCGGCGCTTTAATGCGCAGGGCATAACAATAAGCCATGGGCAAGTACACCATGCGACTATGACACCAGTAGCGCCAAGGATGTATCGGCAACCATTTGGGAAATAACCACATTTCAGGAAACAAGCTGTTAAAACCTTGCCAGTCATAACAATTTAAAACAGACAGATAAAACTTTCCCCAAGAGGGAATGCCGGTCGCGCCGCCATTGTTTTTGATCCACGCCCTCGCAGTGATTAACTGTTCATGATTTTTGTCTACACCCAGAATACGCAATGACACGTATTGCATGACCGTGCCAAAGAGGGTCGATTTACCTTCAATATGCATGCCCCAGCCAGCATCTTTATTTTGATGATTAAACAAATAAATCTTCATCATTTCCCGATGCGCTTTGGGAAACGGCGTATCAGAAATATAAGAGGCTATCAGTAAACCGGGCAAAAGAAATAATGGGCCGCCGTAATCACCTGGCCAATGCCCTTCGTTACTTTGCAAACAAGAAAAGTAGTTAATGCCTTTGATGACCGAATCGGAGACTTTTTGCGCATCGGGATTGTCTGCTTGCGGAATGTGTCCTGCAAATTCCTTAAACTTTTCGTTAATGGCAGCGTGTCGATAAACCTTATCACCGGAATTGGGATTAGTGAATTTATCAAACTGAAAATCTTCAGCAAACTGTGTTATTTCCTGGTCTGAAATGTCATCGACATTTTGTAGATGTTCGTTAATAGCCTTTGATCGGGGCTTAAATGCCCAAATGTGCCGACCCTTTTCAGTCAGTAGTTGCCAGGTTTTCCAGCTAGATTTTACTTTACGCATTAATAGTTATCAGGTTTAATTTAGTCAAAAAATGGTGCATATTTATTTGTTAAACAAAGCAATACGCACCATTGCCATAAACCCTTTCAGCTTTTTAACGGGGCCGGGTTGACTGCGTAAGCGCTCGTGACCGGGCAGCAACTGTCCTTTGGCCAATTTGCCTATTTTTCTTTTTACCGCTGGGTCAAGCTTGCCATCGGCGGCCAACTCAAAAAACAAGGCTTTCACATTACCCAAATCAAAAAAATCCCGTTGCCATTCCCATTTATAATCACCGCCATAACGAAACCAGGAACCCCCTATGCCGGCGACTTCATAATGCATACCGTCTTCACGGAGTGCAGGCGATACTTGACGCCACAAGCCTATCACTTCGCCTTGTTTTTCATCAATTAAAATACGATGATAGGGATAGCGCCAATCTTCAAAGCCTTCCATTTGAACGCCTAAAGCCCATTCTTCTATCTCTTTACGGCTACGCGCTACAAATTCTTCATTGGGGCCAATATTCCAGCGATATTCTGCATCGTCGGTGTACATGGCACCCAAGTGCTTGGGCCAGTTACCTTCTTTTTCAGCGTTACGATTGGCTTGCAACCAACGCTCAACCATTTCTTCAAGTTCTGCTCTCGGATATGCGGCCATTCTTTGTCTCTGTTACTCGTTAATTAAGTTAACAATAATTGCTTTGGTTGGGCAATATTTTTCGGCTTGTCGTGCTTTTTCCAGTAAATCCAGTGCAGGATTTTCTTGTAAAACCGTTAGATTGCCCGCCTCGTCTACCTGAAAAAGCTCTGGCGCTTCCGCCATACAAGTTACATGACCCTGACAAAGCTCCCTGTCGATTTTTATGTGAAAACCAGCGCCGGTGTGTCGATTTTCTTGCGCTTCAGTTATCGTTGATTCAGCAGCCGTTGTCTTTATAGCCTTGCGTTTGATGTACCGAACACGGCAAGGCGATACGGGCTGCACGACCATTTGGGTAAAATCATCCTGATAATGATCTTTCTCGTCTACCAGTTCAAACGTATAGCGACGTAATAAAATGCTAAAAATAGCTTTTAATTGCAACATGGCAAAAGCGTTGCCGGTGCATTTATGTTTGCCGCCACCGAAAGCAATCCAGCTAAAAGGCAGGGCATCTTCCTGACGGGCTTCTGAATAACGATCCGGATCAAATTTTTCCGGATCAGGAAAAACCTCGGCTATCCGGTGGGAAACGCGTGGTGAGGCGCACACATATTTCCCGGCTTTAACCGTATAACCTTTAAAGTGAAAGTCTTTCATCACTTTTCGAATTAAAAAGATTAAAGGCGGATGCAAGCGTAACACTTCTTTAATAACATTTTCCAATGCCGGTATTTCACGTAAAGACTGAAAAGTGACTTCGCCATCAGTACCGAACAATTCATCCAGTTCTTTCAACACGACAACCAAAGCTTCCGGCCGACGAGCCAATTCCAGCAAAGTCCACGCGGCGGTTCCTGCTGTTGTATGATGCCCCGCGAATATGGTACCAATTAACATACCCGTTATTTCATGTGCTGACAAGTGACTGCCGTCATCATATTTGGATTCAATCAATAATTGAAAGGCATCTTCGCTTTTTTCGGTCTTTAGTGCTCTTTTGGCAATAATACCGGTCACCAGCTCTTGCAATCTGGCGCGTGCTTTATCACGGCGACGAAATACCGGCAACGGTAAATAAGGAAACACAAACGCCAGAGGATTTACGCCTTTTTCAAGATCGTGATAAATTTTTGCAAATTCTTCGTTCAGTTCATACCTAAATTCATCACCCAACAGACAGTGACTGGAGGTATAAATAGTCAGTTCTTTCATAAACTCCAGCAAATCAATTTCACCGGTATCACCCCAACCGGCAATCATTTGCTCAACCTCTTGAACTATCACTTGCGCATAGCCACGCATCGGTTTATCGCGCAATACCGGCATAAGCATTTTAAGC
>CAIUYS010000560.1 GCA_903903365.1 uncultured Methylococcaceae bacterium | reverse complement strand
GTTTGACCTTATTTGGGCAAAAATTAACGACATTCCCCGTATTTACCCAAAATGCTACCGAGGACGGTTTATAATCCGTCTGGACTTTGGATACTTTCACAGTCTCTCCAGCGTGGGAATTCATCCGGCAACGCTCCAGCGTTGCGTGACGCGGGAGCGTCACTGTCGGCATTCCCACGCCGGAGCGTGGGAACGATAGGGTGGGGTTATTTATTGCGAGTTACCTTTAAACTGTCCCGCCTTAAGTAGGTAGCCCTATTTCTTCATCAATGGTTCCATGAGCAGACAGAAAAAGATAGCGGTAAAACTTTTTCTTTGGTTCACACAATGCACAAGATCTTGCTTTCGCTCAGTTTGCTTGCCGTACTGGGTGCGGTAGCAGGGGCGCATGGTCTATTTTAGTGAGGAAAATATCCCGCCAAAGAACTTATTATCAAAATGTAATTGAAGATTTTATGTGCTTCTTCTTTTCCAAATAAGCCGATCAATAGGCCACTTTGTTTTCTTTAAAGGAGGTTAAATGGGAGGCATCATACCTTGCATTATAGGATCAGGCTCGTCAGACTTTGATAGCCATTGGCGAAGAAACTAAAGCCAATTTCAATAGACACATCATCAGCGCGTCAAGCTTCACCATTTTCTTTGAAGTTGCCTGTCTTTCAAGAACGCCCGATCCGGCAAAATAAAGCAGGGCAAGTGCTGGGATAGCCGCCATCAGAATTAATTTTGACTTTAGGCTTGAGGTGAAATTTATATTATTTTCCATGCTACATTCCTTGAGTAATGGTATCGACTCGGACTCTTGGCAACTGAAGAGTTCAAGTACGGATCATCATTGAAAAACACCAACAGTTAACGACGTCGGAACATTGCGCAAAATAGCTCTACTTAATGACTAAGTTGCTGAAAAATTTCTGGTGAAGAAGCCGATCCTTCTATGACCAATTCTGCAAGCGCACCTTTGTCAATGGCACGGGTCAGGCTATGATCCACCAGTAAATATTTGCCAGGCACTTCAGCGGTAAATTCAATCATCACCGCAGAACCTGGTGCTATGATGGTGGTCTGGACATTTTGCAACGGAGGATTAAGGATCACGCCGTCTGGATACACACGGTCAAAAATAACGCCAATAATATGGAAATTAGCGGCAACATGTGATCCGACACCGACGAACAGGCGGATTTTTTCTCCCACTTTGGCTTTTAATGCACGATCACCACTCAATGAATTGACTCGACCATTAAATAGAAAATAATCGGGTTGTTCGATCAATAGTTTATCTTTACTGAATGCCTGAAATCCCTTATCGCCATACTTTCCTGCTGTGTAAAAATCGCCCTGCATAACATAAAATTCGCGATCAACTTTTGCCAAACCTTCGACGGGCTCCACCAGGATCATGCCATACATGCCATTAGCAATATGAGTGGGTACATGCGGACTGGCACAATGATAAACGTAAAGGCCCGGGTGGGTAGCTTTAAAGCTGAAGCTCTTATCTTCACCCTGCCCGACTTGCATTAAGTGTGCACCACCGCCAGGACCGACTACTGCATGTAAATCGATGGAGTGCGCTGAATGACCCGCAGCGGCATGTTCAGCCGAGCTATGTTCATTATGGCCTTGATGAGCAGCGCCTGGTTTACCGTGACTTAAATGTATTTCTACCTGATCTCCTGCTCTGGCACGGATAAACGGCCCAGGCACTTTGCCGTTATAGGTCCAGTATTGATAAGTCACTTCAGGCATTATTTCTGCGACCTGTTCATCAGTGTAAAGATCGACACTGACCAATTGCGCTTGTGCTCTGTTCAATGTAGGCGGCAAGTCATCAGCACGACGGCTGATTTCATCGGTATCAATTTTTGGCGCTGCGGCCGTTTCAGCAGACATGCCATGATGCATTGCTTCACCTGAATGAGCAGCCATTTCTTCGGCTGTCATTGATTGATGCTGTGCTTTGTCTGCCTGAACAGCATTGTATTTTTTCTCCATAGCCTTGTATTTGGCTTCATCTGAGCAGCCGCTTATTGCGCTACTTAATACGACTGAAAGTAATAGCACTCTGTGGATTCTATTCATATTGTGATCTCTGACGTTAACAAGTCGCAGTTGGGTGGGTGTAGGTTATGAGCTGATGCTCAAGATCGTTATAAAGCGTTTCATATTTGTACCATAAGGTTTGGCTATCCAATCGCTGATCGGTCTGCGCATATTCTTTTAACAAGGAGGCTTTAGCCATATCGGAAAGGCCACGTTCCCCCATCGGATATAAGATATTATCTTCCTTATAAATGTGCTCTTTCAAAAGCTGCGCATACTGAGAGATAGCCGTTTTTAATTTATCGTTATCGTTTGTATGCAATGAATTCTCCATAGCCTGCACTAATTCCCTGGCTTTGCTGTGTTCATTCAACATTTGCGGAATCGGGTTACAGTGGGTTAGTACGCCAGGCTCTTCCAAAGAGCGAAAGAGTATATTTTCTTCTTTCGCATGATGAAAATCGTCAGCAAATTCATGAATAAATTCAATAAAAGAGCCACTTGCAAAATTACCGACTGGAAAATGCGCAAGTTAATATAGACTCCCAAAAAGCCATTTTTTGAAATGGGTAGCGCGAGAAACGCTATTTTTGGCTCTCTACCCGGGTATTCCTTCATTTTTATCAAATTCAGGACATAGGTGCGCCTTTATTTACTTAAAGTCTTGCAAT
>CAIUYS010000559.1 GCA_903903365.1 uncultured Methylococcaceae bacterium | reverse complement strand
TTGGTGATGGTAGTTACCGATAAACGTGGCGATATTGCCATTCTAAAAACCCAGGGACTGACTTCAGGTTCAGTGATGGGGATTTTTATGGTGTTAGGCTCCATTATCGGAATAGTCGGCACAGCCCTGGGTACATTGGGTGGCATAGTGCTGGCGTTAAATGTTGAAACTATTGTGCCGGCTATTGAAAAATTATTTCAGGTTCAGTTTATGGCGGCTGATGTTTATTACATCAGTGAGCTGCCTTCCAAGCTGGTTTGGTCGGATGTTTACGCGATAGCCGGTATGGCCTTTTTTCTGTCCTTATTGGCGACGATTTATCCTGCCTGGCAGGCCTCCAGAATAAACCCGGCGGAAGTTCTTAGATATGAATAAAACCAGTATTTTGCATTGTCATCAACTGACCAAGCGTTATGACCAAGGCGGGTTGAACGTTGAGGTCTTAAGAGGCGTTGATTTAAATATTAGCAAAGGCGAGCGTGTTGCTATTATGGGTGCATCAGGTTCCGGTAAAAGCACCTTGCTGCATCTTTTGGGTGGTCTGGAAAAAGCCAGTGGCGGCGAGGTTGTATTGGATGGCGTTAATATTAATCAAGTCAGTGCTGCCAAGTTGGCTAAATTAAGAAATAAATCGTTAGGTTTTATTTATCAGTCGCATCATCTGTTAGGTGAGTTTACCGTTCTTGAAAATGTGGCGATGCCTTTGTTGATAGGCGGTGAGTCAGTTAAGCCGGCGCGTGTTCGTGCCAATGAGTTATTACAGCGCGTAGGTTTGGGACATCGCATTGAGCATAAACCGGGTGAATTATCCGGTGGCGAAAGGCAGCGTGCGGCCGTAGCGAGGGCGTTAATTAACAAGCCGAGTTTAATCTTGGCTGACGAACCTACCGGTAATCTTGACAGTAAAACGGCTGATCAGGTTTACCAGTTAATGTTGGAGTTAAATCAGGAACTTAATGTCAGCTTTTTGGTAGTGACTCATGATCATGAGCTGGCAGCGCGTATGGGCAAGGTTTTGCACATGGAAGACGGGTTGATTGTTGGCTGATTTTATTCGCCATAATTTTATTCACCACGAAGACACGAAGAACACGAAGAAAAAACGGCGTCTTTTTTCGTGTCTTCGTGGTGAATAATTTTTTAAGATTTACGGTTTATTGTAACTAACGGCTTTGAAAGGATTCTTTCTGGAAGATGGATGCTGGCGTGTATGCTTTCTGGTGGCCCATTTTTTGGCAACATGATAATGCCAGAAATAGTTAATTCCAAAATAGCCTACGGTAGAGCAAATCACACCGATAAGCAAACAGCCGGTCAGAAACGGAAACAAAATATCGCCGGATAATACTGCATCCAGTGAAAAAGATGCCGACGGGAGATTCAGAACAGTAAGCCCAACCAGATAAGCAAAATAAAAGAGTGGCGGCATAGTGACAGGATTGGTTATCCAAACCAGTGCTATGGAAACAGGTAAATTTCCCCGAAAATAAAATGCACCTAGCGCGGCAAGCGCCATTTGTCCGGGGGTCGGAATCCAGGCGCAAAAAAGACCCACTGCAAAAGCCATAGACACAGAGCGTCGATTCAAATGCCAGAGATTGGGATCATGGAGTTTATCACCCAGAAACTGAAGATTTTTGTGCTGTTTAATGACGTCATGGTCAGGTATAAACTTATGTAACAGGTTTTGTAACAGTTTTTTTGCCATCGTTTTTTAAAGTCTAAGTTGTTTACGAGCTAGTTTATCAGGTTTTTTCAGCCTCAAAAACGCCAAGGAGTTAAATGATTGTTTCTGCCCTGTCATTTCTGTCCGGACTTTTAGTCGTCCAGCAGTTTTCGGCATTGCCGGGAAGTCAGTGGCTAATAGTCGTCACCGTTTCTGCCGGCATTATGGCATGGTTGCGGTATTGGCGGTGGCTGTTTTTTGTAACGGGTGTGTTGTGGGCCATCGTATTTGCCATGGTCAGATTATCCGACCGTTTGCCAGAATCCTTGGAGGGCATTAATATTCCCGTTAAAGGGCTTATTGTCGATTTGCCGGAGCAGGACGAAAGACAAACGCGCTTTGATTTTATAGACACAGAGTCAGCTCAAAAGTTGCCTTCCAAATTAAGATTAAGCTGGTATTATCCTGATCAAGCCATCAAGGCGGGACAATACTGGTCTTTTACGATTAAGCTAAAACGTCCTCATGGTAGCTTAAATCCTGGCGGCTTTGATTATGAACGCTGGTTATTTACCCAAGGCATTGGCGCAGTCGGCTATGTGCGCCCCGATTCAAAACCGGTTTTACTGGGACGTGATTCTGCCTGGATCAATATTTCCGTTTGGCGACAACGTATCACCGATCGCCTGTCATTTCTATTGAGTGAGAGCCCGAGTCTTGGATTAATTAAAGCGTTGACGATTGGTGATGGTAGCGGTATCACGCAACAGCAGTGGGACGTTTTTCGCAAAACCGGAACGACGCATCTGGTGGTTATTTCAGGCTCGCATGTGGGCCTGATTGCTGGCTTGGCTTATTTTTTGGTGCTTAAAGTATGGGCTTGGACGGGATTATTAAGGTGGTCGCCGCAACGGGTCGCCGCCGTTGCTGCGATGTTGGTTGCCGTTTTTTACGCAGGCTTGGCGGGGTTTTCAGTGCCGGCGCAACGGGCGGTGATCATGCTGGGGGTCGTTATGCTGGCCATTATTCTTCAACGAAATACCCGCCCCTTTAACACGCTGGCCATTGCCTTGTTTGCGGTGTTGGCATTTGATCCTTTGGCGGTATTGGCAGTCGGCTTTTGGCTATCCTTTCTTGCGGTAAGCCTGATTATTTATGTGGTGGCCGGACGCTTGAGTAAATCCGGTTATATGCTTGAGGGCATAAAAATAAATTGGGCAACCTCGGTGGGCTTGTCGCCGTTGTTATTGTTCTTTTTTCAACAGGTTTCCCTGATTTCACCGCTGGCTAATTTTATTGCGGTTCCCGTTATCAGTTTGTTGGCAGTGCCCTTGTCGTTGCTGGCCGTCGTGCTGATGTTTGGTTTTCCGTTGTTGGCGAGCAAGTTGTTTATGGTCGTTGATACTGCATTGCAAGGCTTATGGTGGCTGTTAGTGCGTCTTGCAGAGCTGCCATTGGCAACCATCAGTCATGCGCAGCCTTCAGTCTGGGCCTTGGTGTTTGCGCTGCCGGGTGTTTTATTATTGCTTGCACCGCGTGGTATGCCGGCACGATGGTTAAGTTTGATCATGTTTTTACCATTGGTTTTTACACCGGCCAATAAACCTAAAGCAGGGAGCTTTAACATGACCCTGCTGGATGTCGGACAAGGCTTGTCGGTCGTTGTGCAAACTGAAAATCATTGGCTGGTTTACGATACCGGTGCCAAATTTTCAGCCGAAAGTGATATGGGACGGAGCGTAGTCTTGCCTTTTTTAAGGCGGCAAGGTGCGGATAAAATAGACCGTTTAATTATTAGTCACGGTGACAATGATCATATTGGCGGTGCGCTATCGTTAATGCACGGCATGCCGACAGAGCAGGTACTCACCAGTGTTCCGCAACAGTTAAGCGATTATTCACCGCTGATGTGCGAGGCGGGGCAATCCTGGACATGGGACAACGTCACATTTACGCTATTGTCACCGCAGCACCCGTTTGTTTCAGATAACGATAATTCCTGCGTACTAAAAATTGAATCTGAACAAGGTGCGGTATTGTTGACCAGTGACATAGAGACGGCAGCAGAATCGTGGCTGGTTGAGACTTATGGCAACCAATTAAAAGCCAAGGTATTAATTTCTCCCCATCATGGCAGTAAAACCTCATCCACCTTTGAGTTTTTGCAAGCGGTTCAGCCTGTCTATGTGTTAATTCCCGCCGGCTATCGTAATCAATTTGGACATCCTCATCAGGAAGTTTTGGATCGTTATGAGCAAATAAAAGCGCAATGGTTAAATACCGCCGACAGCGGTGCGATTTCGCTTGGCGTAAAGGAGGGTTTATGGCAAGTGCAGTCACTGCGTGCTACAGAAAGCAAATATTGGAATATTAAATAAGTGCCTTGTAGTATCCGCCAGACAAATCTGTAAAAAGCTTAAATGCTTTCACCACGAAGACACGAAGGACACGAAGAAAGAAAACTTCGGGTCTTCGTGGTGAATATTTTCTTGAAATAAAACTCGCCAATAGGACAGGCAATATAATAGCCGGATAAACTTATCCTGTCTTTATTCAGATGACGTTCTTTCGACGGACAAGGTTACCCGGTAATCTCCAGGTGAAATCGATACTCCATCGATTCTAGGTGGCTTTAGCGAAACCAATTTAAGCTTGTGCCCCTTTAATGGCGCTAATCTCGGTTCCTCTTCTGTATTCAGGACAATCGTTTTATTTTCTCCATCGATATCAAGAACGTCAAATTCAACTTTGCCATTACCCGCCCATGCGCAAAGCGCATTAATGGGGCAACGTGAATCCTCAAGAACAGCCTTGAATTTGATAATGAGTTTTTCACCGTCAATACTTGCCGATTGACCTATGCCCAGAGAAAATTCATTATCAATAAGTGCGTTAACCGGATTAGCTGGGGCAACGCTCAACCAGATAAATACCATGAAAACAAAGCCATATTTAAACAAGCGGTACATGTGTGTCTCACAAATAATAGGCTCTATGTGAATCGTAGTGGGTAAATAGTAAAAAATACCGATAAACACAAATTTTATAAATAGCTCAAAACGTTCAAGCCGTCATCCCGGCATGGACTGCCGGGATCCAGTGTACAAGGATGTACTCATCTACATCGCATAGAATTTATTAAAATTAAACTATAAATTAGCTAGTTGTATGCTTTGTAAGTGCCATCCATGGCAACTGGATTCCGGCGATCCATGCCGGAATGACG
>CAIUYS010000558.1 GCA_903903365.1 uncultured Methylococcaceae bacterium | reverse complement strand
TCATCGTGATAATCCACAAGCCAAACTCGTAGTCAGTGGCTGTTATGCGACTCTAAATCAAGACGAGGCCGCGTCTTTATTGGGTGTTGATTTGGTAGTCAGTAACAAAGATAAAGACCAGCTGGTCGAAAAAACCCTAACAGAGCTTAACATGGACGTAATGCCGGCCATGTCTACAGAGCCGGGTGAAATATCTTTATTTACTCGCGGACGGCAACGCGCTTTTGTTAAGGTACAAGATGGTTGCCGTTATCGCTGCACGTTTTGCATCGTTACCGTAGCGCGTGGTGACGAAGTCAGTCGTCCGGTGCAAGCCGTAATCGATGAAATCAATGCCCTGCATAAACAAGGCATTACGGAAGTTATTTTGACGGGCGTCCATTTAGGCGGCTATGGCAGTGATTTGGGCAATAATCTGTCTGATTTAATCAAGGCCATTTTATCTGAAACAACTATTCCAAGGCTTAGGCTGGGTTCTTTGGAGCCGTGGGAATTGCCGGAAGATTTCTTTACGCTATTCCATAATCCTCGACTGATGCCGCATTTGCATTTACCGCTACAAAGCGGTTCAGATACCGTGCTGCGCAGAATGGCAAGGCGTTGTAAAACGGAAGAATTTGCAGCGATTGTCAGTCAATTGCGGGCACAAATCCCCCACTTTAATATCACTACCGATATTATTGTCGGTTTTCCCGGTGAAACCGAGGAAGAATGGCAGGACAGTTTTAATTTTATCAAACAAACCGGTTTTGGTCATATCCATATCTTTACCTATTCCAGTCGTGAAGGTACAAAAGCTGCCACCTTGCCAAATCAGCTGACCAATGAGATAAAAAAACAGCGCAGCCAACAGTTACATGCCTTAGCCAATGACATGAAACTGGCGTTTTGCCAGGAAAATATCGGCAATGAATTTCCGGTATTATGGGAAGGTTACCACGAACCCCTTGACGGCGAAAAACAGCGGGTATTTGGCTACACACCCAATTACCTTAAAGTAAGTTGTGTGATAAACAACGATGAATCGGTTGAGAATCAGACGATTGCCACGCGATTAATAGCGGTCGAAGAAGGTTATATTGGTGGGGAGATTACTGGATTATAAGAGATGGCTATCAACTAAGTGGGTAGCTTGGGTTTTGCGTTGCAGATAGTGATATTAAAAAGAATTTTTTTAGTCATTGCTGCAAGCTTTTGAAGTAATAAGATGCATTTCTACAAATGCAGTAACTTCGATTGCAGTAGCCGCTTGATTTAGGGGTTACTGCATAAATTGTCGATAACTACTGCATATTACTGTGTTTCGTTGGGTAATAAAAAACCCGCCAAGCCTTATGACTTGCGGGTTTTTGTACGTCTTTGATTCTGTTTGAATTCACCCGTGGAGGTTGCGGGCGGAATCGAACCGCCGTAGATGGCTTTGCAGGCCACTGCATAACCATTTTGCTACGCAACCATAAAGGTGAAATAGAAAAGCCGTGATAAATCACGGCTTTTCATTTATATATTGGAGCGGGAAACGAGATTCGAACTCGCGACCCCAACCTTGGCAAGGTTGTGCTCTACCACTGAGCTATTCCCGCTTTGAATTTATTTGGCTATTATAAGGATTTTAAAAATCCTGTCAAACTTTATTTCTATTGAACGTCAATTGCCAAGGCCCATGCTTCGTTGCCTTTACAGTCACCGTCTTCAATTCTGACTTTAGCATAGGTTTTTTGCTTGCCATAAGCATCTGCAAATTCCAGTACGGAAACAGGGGTGCCTTGAGCTATATGCTGGCAAACGCTGGATCTATCTTTTTCTTCAGTATCATCATAAGCCGCTATAGTGCCAGGTGTTGCTACCAAACGAACCGTTGCCGCCACGTCATAAGCATTGGCACTTTTCAATACATAGCGTTGACCGATAGCAAGATCTTTAAGCGCAGGCCCGGAGATAACCGGCTTGGCACCGTCATCGCCGCCCATTGTCATCAGTAAAACAAGCAGGACGGCTACTCCGCCAAGACTACCAAAAAATACTTTTGGATTGGACTCTTTCAAGCTCAAGAAAGAAGACACCATATTGCCGACAGCGCCTGTTGCCGCCTCTACGGGTTGCGTAACATTTTCTTGTGGTTGAACATTTTCTTCTGGTTTGGCGTTTTCTTCATTACTCATTTCTCATCCTCACATTAGTGTAATTTTATTTATTATATTGATGAATCATTGCTTAACGTCTTATTAAGTCGAGTCAGACAACGGTAAGCCTTATTAATTGATCAATCCATAACTACTCAAAAGCAGGTTGAGCACTAACGTGTTCCTACTTAATGGGTAAACTTATCACGATCAAAAAAAAATTCAAGTGCTTTGTGACCCTTGTCCGGCACATGAGCACTATACTTTAAGATTAAATGAAGTCGTAGTCTTTTTTGGTTGACAGCTGTTTTCTGTTTTCAACGGCATTAATACCGACAAACTGCCAGCAACCCAAGTCGATTTTTATCCCGTTTTTTAGTGCTGTTGATTTGTGTAACAAAAAAACGCCATCGACTTTTTAACCGCCGCCTTTTTTCACCATCATGCCTTTTGATGGATTATAGCCAATAATGGCGGCCGCCATAAAAACCAGAAACGCGACTAACGTATAAATAAAAGCGTGCTGATTAAACTGTCCATACAGGGCAAAACGGATTAGTTCAACCGCTTGAGAAAACGGATTGTATTGCGCCAGCTTACTAAGCAGTACGCTGGATTCTTTCATTTTCCATAGAGGATACAGTGCGGTTGACATAAAAAACATCGGAAAAATGACAAAATTCATCACGCCGGCAAAATTTTCCAGTTGTTTTATGAACGATGACAATAATAATCCCAGCGCCCCCAGCATTAATCCGGACAGCATCAAGGTTGGCAATACCCACAAATAGCCTTGCCACGGGGCATGAATGTCATAAAACCAGGCAATGCCTAAAAACACATAGACCTGCAAGATGGATACGCCGGTGCCTGCCAGTAATTTACTGAGCAATAAAAACCAGCGAGGTAACGGACAGACCATTAGTATGCGCATACTGCCCATTTCCCGGTCATAAACCATGGATAATGAGCTCTGCATCCCGTTAAAGAGCTGTATCATGCCAATCAGTCCGGGAGTAATATAAACTTCATATAGAATGTAGGTTTCGTAGGGCGGGGTAATGGCAAGCCCTAAGGCCGCTCTAAAGCCGGCGGCAAAAACAAACAACCAGACCAATGGCCGAACCAAGGCAGAAATAAAACGTTCCCGTTGGGTAACAAACCGCCATAACTCACGTCCGATAATGCCCCACATGGCTCGCCAGTAATGCATCATATTCATGCCTGCTCTCCTTGCGTCAAGTTGTAAAAGGCATCTTTTACCAGGGTTGTATTGGTTATTTTTAAAACATCATCCACTGTGCCATTGGCTTTAATTTGGCCTTTATGCAGCACGATTAAATGATCGTCCGGATAAATTTCATCGATTAAATGACTCGCCCATAAAACCGCCAGTTTTTCATCGGCTGCCAATTGATGCACATAGTCAACAATGGCTAACCGGCTGGGCACATCCAAACCTACCGTCGGTTCATCCAGTAGCAACAAGGCCGGTTTATGCAGTAATGCCCGGGCAATTTCTACGCGCCGCCTATGACCGCCATTAAGTTGGCGAATTTTTTCAAAGCGCCGATCAAACATGTTTAAGCGTTCCAGTTCTTGTTGAATCCGTTGCATAGCTTCTTTACGTCCCAAGCCGTGCAAGGCGGTGTGATAACGTAAATTTTGCATGACGGTTAAATCCATATCCAGCGTGGTCTGCTGAAAAACCACACCCAGCTTTGCCAAGGCTTGGCGAGTTTGCTGTTTAATATCAAAACCACATAATTCAATACGGCCTTCATGGGTGTCATACAAACGGGTAATCAATGAAAATAAAGTGCTCTTGCCTGCACCGTTAGGGCCCAAGAGCAAGGTGCATTCACCGGCGCGAATGTTAAAACTGACTTGATCCAGCGCCTTCTTGCCACTATAAGAGAAGCTTAAATTTTCGATGGATAATGCGATGGCTGGCTTCATGGTTTTGCCACAACGCCCCAGGGATAATTCCCCACGCCAACCGATTTAGTCACGGCTTGAGTATCCAGATCAATAATGGAAATATCATTACTGGTGCCGTTGGTGGTGTAAAGACGTTTTTGATCGGGAGAAAAAGCCAGATTCCACACCCGTTGACCGACCAACAGCGTTTTTTCTACTGCAAACGTTTTGGCATTAACGACCGCTACACGATTTGCAGGCCCCAAAGCCACATAGCCTCTATTACTGTCTTTATCAATGACTACGCCTACCGGCTGAATTTTATCGGCAGTCACGCCGGAAACCTCAAACTTGATGGTTTTGATGATTTGTTGGGTATTTGCATCCAGAATCATTAACGTGCCAGCCATTTCTGAAGTGACCCACAATTGCTTACTGTCTGCGGTAAAACCAACGGCTCGTGGACGCGGATCAACCAGCGTATTTTCTACGATCGTGTTGGTTTTGGTATCAATCCAGTGCACCATATTCGTGGTTTCTGAGGCGCTGATCAGCCATTTATTATCGGGGCTAACGGTAATGCCTTCGGGTTCCACGCCGACCTTGATTTGCTTGATGACTTTCTTTTTGGCAATATCAATCACCGTCACCAAGCTATCATCTTCGTTTGATACGTAAATTTTGTCACCGTCAGGATTTAACGCAAAAGTCTCAGGGTCTTTGCCAGACGGTAACTTTCCGACTTCTTTTAGAGTTTCGGCATCAATTATTTTTATCGTGTTGTCGTCACTGGTGGCGATGTACAAAAATTTGTTGTCGGGGCTGAGGGCAATACCTCGGGGGCGCTGACCTATCGGCACCGTTTTGATTAGCTTGCCGGTTAGCGGATCAACCACCGCCAGCGTATTATCTTTTTCCAGCGTGACAAAAACGCTTTCAGCGTGCGCTGTTGCAACTAATACAAGCAATAAAATGGCGGGGGTGGATTTAGCCGCCCATGCACCGGCCCATTGAGCTAAAGGACGACTAAAGCGGGCACTGCATACAAATGTTTTTTTCATGATTACTTACTCCATGTGGGTTCGGTTATGTTGACGTTTAGGCAAGAAATTTACTTGGAAAGTGGGGTTAATACCTCTTCAAAATACTTGCTTCAAGCGCAGCGCATAAATCAAATGCAAGAGGTGGGACACTTACACCGTTCTTTGCCATTTCATGAAAACAGAATCTTGCTCCAGAACCGGTTGATTGCCACCCCCAATGACTCCTCAAACCATTCCAAGCATCGTAATTTTTTTCATATTGGCTTTTTTTAGACTCATTGTTGGTCATATTTTTCATAAAAAAGTGAATCCAGACACCAGAGCCCAAGACATAAAGAGCAAAGACAGTGCTCTCAATGTCTCCCTGTGCCGCAGATACAAAAGCAAGGCCAAGAAAATACGGAGATGAAATAGTTATTAAAAAAAGCAAAAAACCGAAGCCTACGATAGCTAAAAACTTAATAAATAGAAATAAAGGTTTATCTTCTTTTATAG
>CAIUYS010000557.1 GCA_903903365.1 uncultured Methylococcaceae bacterium | reverse complement strand
TAGTTTCAATATTCTTATTAAGATCATGCAGATTCGTACTCGGTTAATTATTTTATTTAGTTTTTTTGGTTTTTTTGCACAGGCAAATCATCAGCCAATTGTGGTTGATATAAATGGCCATGGTAATTTTACAAGTATTCAGGCGGCTATAAATAGTTTACCAGAAAATGCTACAACTTATAGAACCATTTTTATTAAAAAAGGTATTTACAGAGAAAAGATATATATAGATAAAAACCGCCTCGTTACTGATGGAGTCAGCAATTAAATAGGTATAAGTCCAGGTTTCTTTATCAAATAATTGTTTAAATATCATGATGTCTCTCTGGGTGGAACTGTTAATGGGTAAGGTTACGTGATCGCCGCAAGCAAATACGTTGAACTTGCTAATACTTTAGCAAAGCCTGTGCCAACAGCAAAAATCATCGTCAATCGATTGTTTTATAACGTTATCTTTATAACTTTACTTTGTTCGACTGTTTCAAAGTACTGTTTCATTAAGACACACAAATGTTTCAATGAAACAGTATGAAACAAAAATATTTAAAAGCTTATCACCAGTCATCCGATTTATCATCTTCATAAGGCTGCGCTTTAACCGTATCGGGAATTTTGGGTGTCTTTGCCGATCTCAGCAAAATTAATGCCCCGCCTAATACAAACACTAAGGCGGCTAAAAATAACAATACCCACATTTTTCATACTCCTATTTTTTGCTTTGCGTAAGCTGGTGTAATATACACGGTATATTACTCTTATCATTTACCGTCATCATCATGAAACCAATCGAACTACTCTCTCCTGCCGGCACTATTAAAAATATGCGCTATGCCTTTGCCTTCGGTGCGGATGCCGTTTATGCGGGGCAACCGCGTTACAGCTTGAGAGTACGCAACAATGATTTTCTGCCTGACAACCTGGCCAAAGGCATAGCTGAAGCGCACCAGCAAGGTAAAAAGTTTTTTCTGGCGACGAATGTCATTCCTCACAATGCCAAAGTTAAAACCTTTATGGCCGATATTGCGCCTATTATCGCCATGAAACCGGATGCCTTGATTATGGCTGACCCCGGTTTAATTATGATGACCCGGGAAGCGTGGCCGGATATGCCTATCCATTTATCAGTGCAGGCAAATACCGTCAACTATGCCACCGTAAAATTCTGGCAAAGCATCGGTATTAAGCGGGTTATTTTGTCACGTGAACTGTCGCTTGATGAAATCGAAGAAATTCGCCAAAAATGCCCGGACATTGAGCTTGAAGTGTTTGTTCACGGTGCTTTATGTATTGCTTATTCAGGACGCTGCTTGCTGTCGGGTTATTTCAATCATCGTGATCCTAACCAAGGAACGTGTACCAACTCTTGCCGCTGGAAATATGATACCGTGCCCGCCCATGAAAATGCCGAAGGCGATCTGGTACCCGATGCCGACGTGCTGTCAATGAGCGACATCAGCACCGCCAGTTGTGGCGACGCAGAGCGACATCCCTTGGCAGACAAGCTGTATTTTCTTGAAGAAGAAGGCCGCAAAGGGGAGTTATTGCCGATCATGGAAGATGAAAATGGCACGTACATCATGAACTCCAAAGACTTAAGAGCCATTGAACACGTGCAACGCCTAGTGGCTATTGGCATCAACAGCCTTAAAATAGAAGGTCGCACTAAATCCCATTATTACGTTGCCCGCACGGCGCAAACGTATCGACTAGCGATTGACGATGCGCTGGCAGGCCGTGCATTTCAGCCTGAACTCATCGGTGTTTTGGAAAACCTCGCCAATCGTGGCTATACTGATGGTTTCTATAAGCGTCATCATACCCACGAACAACAAAACTATATCACCGGTTATTCCAAGAGCCATCAACAGCAATTTTGCGGCGAAATCAGAAGTTATGATTCAGCAACCGGACTGGCGACCATTGATGTAAAAAATAAATTTATCGTCGGTGACAAGCTGGAGCTTATTCTGCCGAAAGGCAACCAGGACATTACCGTGGAACGCATGGAAGATATGCACGGCCATAGTATGCAAGAAGCCCCCGGCGGTGGCTATGAAGTAAAAATACCGTTACCCGAAATACACAGTGTTAACGGACTGTTAGCGCGTTATACTAGTTGAGAGCAGGTGAAAGGTTAAAAGCAGGTACAAGGTTAAAGGTCTATTGAACCTTTCACCTTGTACCTTTTAGCCTTGCGCGTTGAACCTTGAACCTTGAACCTTGAACCTTGAACCTTAACAAATGACTTTCACTACTGCTAATCTTTGCGATGACCACTCAGGAGAGGATTATTTCCAAATTGCTGAGTCAGCATTTATCTCTTACGGGGCTAAGCCGGTCTTTTCCGGCCAAATCACCACACTGAAAACGTTTGAGGATAACGCGTTAGTCAGAAGCGTTCTGGAAGAAAAAGTACAAAATCGGGTGTTGGTCATTGATAGCGGCGGCTCTCATCGCTGTGCTTTGATAGACAATAATCTGGCAATGCTTGCCATTAATAATGGCTGGCAAGGTATTATTATTTATGGCTGCCTTCGGGATGCTGCGCTGATCAATAAACTCCCGATTGGCATCCGTGCCCTACATACACACCCCTTACAAAGCCATAAAAAAGGCAATGGCGACCGCGACTTATTAGTCTCTTTCGCCGGTGTCAATTTTAAAAAAGATCATTTTTTATATGCTGATATGGATGGAATTATCGTATCCGCAAGCATGTTGAGTTAAAATAATCTCAACTTAACCTAGTAAAGAAGTCAAGATATGCAAATTGTACTCGCTAACCCCCGTGGATTCTGTGCCGGCGTAGACCGCGCCATCGAAATTGTTGACCAAGCTATCGAAACGTTTGGTGCGCCCATTTATGTTCGGCATGAAGTGGTTCATAACCGCACCGTTGTTGATGGCCTTAAAGAAAAAGGCTCTATTTTCATAGAAGAATTAACTGACGTGCCCGTTGGTTCTTATCTTATTTTTAGTGCCCATGGCGTGTCCAAGCAAGTCCAGCAAGAAGCTACAGATCGTAACTTAACAGTCTTTGATGCCACCTGCCCGCTAGTTACTAAAGTTCACATTCAGGTTGCCAAGCATGCAAAATCAGACCGGGAAGTTA
>CAIUYS010000556.1 GCA_903903365.1 uncultured Methylococcaceae bacterium | reverse complement strand
TGCCGGACGTTGAGTTAAAAGACTTGAAAGGTTATCAGGCAACACGACTGGGTCAACGGCACAAATCAGAACCGGTCATCAAAAGCGAAGATCCCCGTGGACGTACTATTTTTTGGGTAGGGCCGCCGGGTGCAGAGCAGGATGCAGGGCCTGGGACTGATTTTTATGCCATTAATGCAGGCTATGTCTCGGTTACGCCCCTGCAAATCGATTTAACCTGGTATGACCGCATTGATGCATTAAACGCATGGTTGCCAAATGAGGATGATTTATGACGCTAAGCCGGCAAGGCATAGGTATGACTTCTCTGCGGACACGTGAGCGTATGATTAAACGTTTATCGGGGCAGGGCATCCATAATGAAAAAGTGCTTGAAATTATGCGAGATACCCCACGGCATATTTTTATGGATGAAGCGTTGGCCAGCCGGGCTTATGAAGATACCGCGTTGCCGATTGGTTACAATCAAACTATTTCCCAGCCCTATATCGTCGCAAAAATGACCGAACTGCTATTGAGGTCATCTGATCATTTAGGTAAGGTTCTTGAAATAGGCACCGGCTGTGGCTACCAGACTTCAATTCTGGCGCAGTTGGTTGATCATGTCTATTCCATTGAAAGAATCTTGCCGTTACAGAAAAAAGCCAAAAGTAATTTATGGGATTTGAAATTTAAAAATATCAGTTATTTATACAGCGACGGCAACTTGGGTTGGTCGGATTATGCGCCGTTCGATGGTATTTTGGCGTCTGCTGCGGCTGCTGAAATTCCGCCTGTTTTGTTGCAGCAGCTAGCCGTTGGCGGGGTTATGGTTATTCCCATCGGCATAAACGGACAGCAAACATTACAGCGCGTGACTCGCACCACCATCGGTTATGATATTGAAGAGCTGGAAGCGGTTACTTTTGTCCCTTTTTTAACAGGGAAGGAATAAACCTGGGCAGTAAAAAGTACAACGCCCGAACTTCAAACAAGGATTAAGAATGACCCGCCGCAAGACGCCAAAACCCTCCAAATCAGTCACCAAAATGGTATCTGAAACTAAAGCTACACCCGTTGAAACGGGTAAGGGCAAAAAACGTCTCGTTCTGTTGTTGCCAATCTTAATGGGTGTGGGGTTAGTCATAGGCGTTATCTATTTTGCCAACAGGTCTCCCGTAACGGTAATTTTACCCGTTACTTCTTCAGCGAAACCAGCACCGGCAATGCCTGTTGTGACTAAAGAATTTGTCGGTGCCAGCGCGTGCAAGCAATGTCATCCCATCGAAGTTGAAGCATGGCAAGGTTCGCATCATGAATTGGCGATGCAGGAAGCTAATGCTCAAACGGTACTCGGCGACTTTAATAACGCCAAATTTAAACACGACAATGTCGAGTCGACTTTTTTCAAGCGCGACGATAAGTTTATGGTACGCACTGATGGCCCGGACGGAAAATTAACCGATTACCCGATCGCCTACACGTTTGGTGTTACGCCGTTGCAACAATACTTGATAGCGTTTCCCGGTGGCCGCTATCAAGCGCTTAGTATTGCCTGGGACAGTCGTCCTAAAGCCGAAGGCGGGCAACACTGGTTTCATCTTTATCCAAAAGAAAAGGTTGATCACACCGATCAGCTACATTGGACGGGACGTTACCAGAACTGGAACATGGAATGCGCCGAATGCCATTCTACCCATTTGAAAAAAGGCTACGATGCAGTAACGGACAGTTACAAGACAACTTTTAACGAGATCAATGTCGCTTGCGAATCTTGCCACGGCCCTGCATCACAGCATATTGAATGGGCTAAGCAGGCACAACCGCCCTATTCAGACGTTAACAAAGGTTTGTCAGTGAAGTTGCAAAGCCACTGGCAAGAGGCGTGGAAGTTTGCCGATAAAGGCGTTATTGCTCATCGTGAACAGCCTGCCAATGAGGCGCTGATGAATATCTGTTGGGCTTGTCATTCACGCCGCTTGACGCGGGTTGAAGGTAGCCTGCCCGGTTTGCCATTGGAAGACACGCATCAGCCCGCATTACTGACGCAACCGACTTACCATGCGGATGGGCAGCAACGTGACGAAGATTACACCTGGGGATCGTTCCGTCAAAGCAAGATGTTTCAGCAAGGCGTGACCTGTATGGATTGTCATGAGCCGCACTCGCTTAAGCTTCGTGCTGAAGGCAATGCGCTGTGTACCCGTTGCCATAATGCCGAAAAATTCGACACGGAAAAACATCATTTTCATAAGCCGGATTCAAAAGGGGCTGCGTGTATGGATTGTCACGCGCCTGAACAAAATTACATGGTGAATGATGGACGGCACGATCATAGTTTTCGATTGCCCAGACCTGATTTATCACAAACGTTGGGCAGTCCAAATGCCTGTACACAATGCCATCAAAAACAAAAGCCTGAATGGGCGGCTGGTATGATGGATAAGTGGTATGGCAAAGATTGGCGCAAGCGTCCGCATTACGGCACGACATTACATGCTGGCGTAACACAGGGCATTAAAGCATTGCCGGCACTACTGGAACTTGCTCAGGATTCAGCCAGTCCCGCGATTGTTCGCGCAACCGCTCTCTTGTTGATCAAGCCCATGATGAGTCCGGATCTGCTCACTTTTGCACGATCGCAATTAAAGGATGCCGATCCTTCGGTGCGAATTGCCGGTCTTGGCTTGATTGAATCAGCCGATCCAATCAATCGCATACTTTCTGCTTCGCCCTTGCTTGCCGATCCGGTTCGTGGTGTGCGCATTGAAGCCGCGCGTGTGCTTGCCGATGCACCGGAAAGTCAAATTCCGGAGGGTCGACTGGAGAGTCGTAACAGGGCGATGCAGGAATATATGGATGCTTTAAAGCTTAATGCCGACTGGCCAGCGGAAAATATTAATTTGGGTAATCTTTACTTGCGCCAGGGCAAAATAGACGAGGCTATTGCTGCTTATCAACGTGCCATTACCCTCGATCCGCTTTTTGTTGGCGCGTATGCCAATCTTGCCGATGCCTATCGTCAGCAAAGTCGCGATGATGAAGGCGAAAAACAGTTACGCAAGGGTCTGTCATTAATTCCCGATGCGGCAGACTTACACCATGCACTGGGTTTGCTATTGGTGCGCAAGGCAGATAAAAGTACAGCGTTACAGGAATTTGCCAAAGCCAGTAAGCTCGCGCCAACTGATGCCCGCTATGCGTATGTTTACGGCATCGCACTGAATTCTATGGGCAAGCAACACGAAGCGTTGGTAGTATTAAAAGCGGCTGACACGCGTCAGCCGCATAACCTCCAGATACTCAGCGCCT